>JAPSIX010000060.1 GCA_031178475.1 Microbacterium sp.
TGACGACGCTCGGCGTCGGTCGTGAGACCCTTCTCGTACTGCGACTGAACCTTCGCGGCCTGCTTCTCGTAGCCGGCGACGATCTCGGCCTTGTTCGGCGGGGTGAGGATGTCGCTCAGCGCGACGGTCACACCGGAACGGGTGGCCCAGTAGAAACCGGCGTCCTTGATGCGGTCCAGCGTGGCAGCCGTCTCGACCTTCGGGTACTCCTCGGCCAGCTTGTTCACGATCTGCGACAGCTTGCCCTTGTCGGCGACGCCGCGCACGAAGGGGTAACCCTTCGGCAGCGCGTCGTTGAAGATCGCCTGACCCAGCGACGCGTCCACGAGACCGTGACGCTCGTAGCCCTCGGGTGCCTCCCCCTCGAGGAAGGTCAGACCCGGGATGCGGATGCGAACCTTCGCCTGCAGGTCGAGCGAGCCCTCGTCGCGAGCCAGGATCGCCTCGGACACCGAGCCGAACGCACGGCCCTCGCCCTTGGCACCCTCGACCACGGTGGTCAGGTGGTGCAGACCGATGATCATGTCCTGCGAGGGCAGGGTCACGGGGCGGCCGTCCGACGGCTTCAGGATGTTGTTCGACGCGAGCATCAGCACGCGAGCCTCGGCCTGAGCCTCGACCGACAGCGGCAGGTGCACAGCCATCTGGTCACCGTCGAAGTCGGCGTTGAACGCGGCGCAGACGAGCGGGTGCAGCTGGATGGCCTTGCCCTCGACGAGCTGAGGCTCGAAGGCCTGGATGCCCAGGCGGTGCAGGGTGGGGGCGCGGTTCAGCAGCACCGGACGCTCGCGGATGATCTCCTCGAGCACGTCCCACACCTCGGGGCGGGTGCGCTCGACGGCGCGCTTGGCGGCCTTGATGTTCTGCGAGTGACCCAGGTCGATCAGGCGCTTGATCACGAACGGCTTGAACAGCTCCAGCGCCATCTGCTTGGGCAGACCGCACTGGTGCAGCTTCAGCTGCGGACCGACCACGATGACCGAACGGCCAGAGTAGTCCACGCGCTTTCCGAGCAGGTTCTGGCGGAAACGACCCTGCTTGCCCTTCAGCATGTCGCTGAGGGACTTCAGGGCACGGTTGCCGGTGCCGGTGACGGGACGACCGCGACGGCCGTTGTCGAACAGGGCGTCGACGGCCTCCTGCAGCATCCGCTTCTCGTTGTTGACGATGATCTCGGGGGCGCCGAGGTCGATCAGACGACGAAGACGGTTGTTGCGGTTGATGACACGGCGGTACAGGTCGTTCAGGTCGCTGGTCGCGAAGCGGCCACCGTCCAGCTGCACCATCGGGCGCAGCTCCGGCGGGATCACCGGGACGACGTCGAGCACCATGGAGGCCGGGCTCATGCCGGTCTCCAGGAACGAGCTGACGACCTTCAGGCGCTTGATCGCACGGATCTTGCGCTGGCCCTTGCCCTCCGAGATCTGCAGACGCAGGTTCTCGGCCTCGCCGGCCAGGTCGAACGCCTCCAGGCGCTTCTTGATCGCCTCGGCGCCCATGTGAGCCTCGAAGTACTGACCGAACCGGTCCTGCAGCTCGTGGAAGACGTCGTCCTCCGGGCGCAGCACGCCCACCTCGAGGGTGCGGAAGTCCTCCCACACGCGCTCGAGCTTCGCGATCGCGTCGTCGGCGCCCCTGCGGACCTGCGCCATCTCCTTCTCGGCGGCGTCCTTGACCTTCTTCTTGGCGTCGGCCTTGGCACCCTCGGCCTCGAGCCCTGCGAGCTCCTCCTCCAGGCGGGCCAGTCGCTCAGCGATCTTCGCGTCGCGACGGTCGCCGAGCGTCTTCAGCTCGAGGCGGATGTTGTTCTCCTGCGTGGCGAGGTCGCGGTGACGAGCATCCTCGTCGACCGAGATCACCATGTACGCGGCGAAGTAGATGACCTTCTCGAGGTCCTTCGGCGCCATGTCGAGCAGGTAACCCAGACGCGACGGCACACCCTTGAAGTACCAGATGTGCGTGACCGGGGCGGCCAGCTCGATGTGGCCCATCCGCTCGCGGCGGACGGAGCTCTTGGTGACCTCCACGCCGCAGCGCTCGCAGACGATGCCCTTGAAGCGGACGCGCTTGTACTTGCCGCAGGCGCACTCCCAGTCTCGGGAGGGCCCGAAGATCTGCTCGCCGAAGAGGCCGTCCTTCTCAGGCTTCAGCGTGCGGTAGTTGATTGTCTCGGGCTTCTTGACCTCGCCGTACGACCATCCGCGGATGTCGTCAGCAGTGGCAAGGCCGATTCGAAGCTCATCGAAAGTAGTTGCGTCGAGCACTATTTCTCCTGTTTAGAAAATCTGTCGTCGAAGGGACGCGGTCCCTGAGCTTGTCGAAGTGTCCGATCAGATCTCGTCGATCGATGCGGCTTCGAAACGGCTGGAGATGTTGATGCCGAGCTCCTCCGCAGCGCGGAATGCCTCGTCATCGGTGTCACGGAGGTTGACCGCCGTGCCGTCGGCCGAGAGCACCTCGACGTTCAGGCAGAGCGACTGCATCTCCTTCATGAGCACCTTGAACGACTCGGGGATGCCGGGCTCCTGAATGTTCTCGCCCTTGACGATCGCCTCGTACACCTTCACGCGGCCGAGGATGTCGTCGGACTTGATCGTCAGGAGTTCCTGCAGCGCGTACGCGGCGCCGTAGGCCTCGAGGGCCCACACCTCCATCTCACCGAAGCGCTGGCCACCGAACTGGGCCTTACCGCCGAGCGGCTGCTGGGTGATCATCGAGTACGGACCGGTCGAACGCGCGTGGATCTTGTCGTCGACGAGGTGGTGCAGCTTCAGGATGTACATGTAGCCCACCGAGACCGGCGCCGGGAACGGCTCGCCGGAGCGGCCGTCGAACAGCAGGGCCTTTCCGCTCGAACCGATCAGGCGGTCGCCGTCGCGCGTCGGCAGCGTCGAGTCGAGAAGACCGGAGATCTCCTGCTCGCTCGCACCGTCGAACACCGGGGTCGCGACCTTCGTGTCCGGCGCGACATCGCGCGCCTCCTCCGGCAGCTTCGCCGCCCACTCCGGGGTGCCCTCGACCTTCCAGCCCTGCTTGGCGATCCACCCGAGGTGGGTCTCCAGCACCTGGCCGAAGTTCATGCGGCCCGGGATGCCGAGCGGGTTGAGCACCACGTCGACGGGGGTGCCGTCGGCGAGGAACGGCATGTCCTCGACGGGCAGGATCTTCGCGATGACGCCCTTGTTGCCGTGACGGCCGGCGAGCTTGTCACCCTCGGTGATCTTGCGCTTCTGGGCGATGTATACCACCACGCGGCGGTTGACGCCCGAGCCCAGCTCGTCGTCGCCCTCCTCGGCGTTGAACTCCTTGACGGCGATGATCGTGCCCTGCTCACCGTGCGGCACCTTCAGAGAGGTGTCGCGAACCTCGCGGCTCTTCTCGTTGAAGATCGCGCGGAGCAGGCGCTCCTCGGCGCTCAGCTCGGTCTCACCCTTCGGCGTGACCTTGCCGACGAGGATGTCGCCGGGGCGGACCTCGGCGCCGATGCGGATGATGCCGCGCTCGTCGAGGTCCTTCAGCAGCTCGGGGCTGACGTTCGGGAGATCACGGGTGATCTCCTCCTTGCCCAGCTTCGTGTCGCGGGCGTCGACCTCGTACTCCTCGATGTGGATGGACGAGAGGGTGTCGTCCTTCACCAGCTCCTGGCTGAGGATGATCGCGTCCTCGAAGTTGTGACCCTCCCACGGCATGAATGCCACCAGCAGGTTCTTGCCGAGGGCGAGCTCGCCGTTCTCGGTGGCGGGGCCGTCGGCGATGACCTCGCCGACCTCCACGCGCTCACCGGCGGAAACGATCACGCGCTGGTTGTAGGAGGTGCCCTGGTTAGAGCGGTCGAACTTGCGCAGGTGGTACTCCTGCGTGCCGCCCTCGTCGAGCATGACGACCACGCGGTCTGCGGAGACCTCGCTGACGACACCGGCCTTGTCGGCGGTGAGCACGTCACCGGCGTCGATGGCGGTGTAGCCCTCCATACCGGTTCCGACCAGCGGCGACTCCGAGCGCAGCAGCGGCACGGCCTGACGCTGCATGTTCGCGCCCATGAGCGCGCGCTGTGCGTCGTCGTGCTCGAGGAACGGCACGAGCGAGGTCGCGACCGACACCATCTGGCGCGGCGACACGTCCATGTAGCCGATCTCTTCGGGCAGGAACAGGTCGACCTCGCCGCTGCCGCCGCGGGGGCGCGCGAGTACGTGGTCCTCGGTGAAGCGGCCGTTCTTGTCGAGCGGAGCGTTCGCCTGCGCGATGTTGAACTCGACCTCTTCGGCTGCCGTGAGGTAGTCGATCTGGTCGGTGACCTTGCCGCCCTCGACCTTGCGGTACGGGGTCTCGATGAAGCCGAACGAGTTGATGCGCGCGAACGTCGCCAGCGCACCGATCAGGCCGATGTTCGGGCCTTCCGGCGTCTCGATCGGGCACATGCGCCCGTAGTGCGACGGGTGGACGTCACGAACCTCGACACCGGCGCGGTCACGGCTCAGACCACCGGGGCCCAGAGCCGAAAGACGACGCTTGTTGGTCAGACCCGCGAGCGGGTTGTTCTGGTCCATGAACTGCGACAGCTGCGAGGTGCCGAAGAACTCCTTGATCGCGGCCACGACGGGGCGCACGTTGATCAGGGTCTGCGGGGTGATCGCCTCGATGTCCTGCGTGGTCATGCGCTCGCGGACGACGCGCTCCATACGCGACAGACCGGTGCGGACCTGGTTCTGGATCAGCTCGCCGACGGCGCGGATGCGACGGTTGCCGAAGTTGTCGATGTCGTCGGCCGCGATGCGGATCTCGGCCTGCTTGCCCGAGCGGATGCCCTCGAAGCTCTCGTCACCGCGGTGCAGACGCACCAGGTACTTGATGGTCGCGACGATGTCCTCGACGGTCAGCACCGAGTCGGTGAGCGGGGTGTCGAGCCCCAGCTTCTGGTTGATCTTGTAGCGACCCACCTTGGCCAGGTCGTAGCGCTTCGGGTTGAAGTAGAAGTTGTCCAGCAGCGCACGCGCGGCCTCAGCGGCGACCTGCTCGCCCGGACGCAGCTTGCGGTAGATGTCGCGGAGCGCGTCTTCCTTGGTGAGGATGGTGTCCTTCGACAGGGTCTCCTCGATGGAGGGGAAGCCGGCGAACTCGGCGAGGATCTCCTCGCTGGTCATGCCCAGCGCCTTCAGGAAGACGGTGACGGACTGCTTGCGCTTGCGGTCGATGCGCACGCCGACCTGGTCGCGCTTGTCGATCTCGAACTCGAGCCAGGCACCGCGGCTGGGGATGACGCGAGCGGTGACGATGTCCTTGTCACTGGTCTTGTCCGGGGTCTTGTCGAAGTAGACGCCGGGCGAGCGCACCAGCTGCGAGACGACGACGCGCTCGGAACCGTTGATGATGAACGTGCCCTTGTCGGTCTGCAGCGGGAAGTCGCCCATGAAGACCGTCTGAGTCTTGATCTCACCGGTGAGGTGGTTCATGAACTCGGCCTCGACGTACAGCGGGGCGGCGTAGGTCTTGCCGCGCTCCTTGCACTCGTCGATGGAGTACTTCTCCGGCTCGAGGTAGGGGTTCGTGAACGAGAGCTGCATCGTCTCGCCGAGGTCCTCGATCGGGGAGATCTCCTCGAAGATCTCACCCAGACCTGAGATCTCGGAGACGTCCTTGCGGCCGGCGGCCTTGGCCTCGGCGACGCGCGCCTTCCATGCGTCGTTGCCGACGAGCCAACCGAAGGACTCGGTCTGCAGGGCGAGGAGGTCAGGGACAGTCAGCGTGTCGGAGATCTTGGCGAACGAGAGGCGGGATGCTCCGCGTCCGTTCTTGGGGGTGGTGGTGGATGTGGATGCGTTGCGAGCAGCAGCCAAGGGAATAACCTCCGTGAGCCCGGGCGAGGGGCTCGTCGATTCCGTGTCGTCGGTGGAGTGCGCGCCCAATTTCACCCTCGCGTGCACGCGACGCTCGAGGGAGCGGGGCACACGATGACTGCCGACCACCATATGAGGGCAGGGAGAAACGGACGCAAAGTACCACTATAGACGCTTCGACGCGCCATGTCCACCGAGATCCTTGACGATCTCGCTCGGCTGCGGTAACGGGGCCGGCGCAGATCCGACCCCGTGCCCAGCGCTCGACGTTCAGTGCATCAGGTTGCCGCGGCACTCCACGCCTGGGCTCGGCACCATCGCCTTCATGCCGGCGCGCACGTACTGACCGTAGGTCTGCACGCGACCGTCGGTGACCGCGTCATCGTTCAGGTGCGGCAGCGGGTTCATCTCCACACTGTCGGGCAGGTCGCGACCCGAGTAGTGACACGCCGAGCGCGCATTGTCGCCTCCCTTGATGTCACCGCCTTGCCCGTTGTACTCCCCGGCCATCGCCGCGCCGCCGCTGCCCAGGATGAGCAACAACCCCAGCGCGGCACCGATCACTGTCTTCTTCATCTGCATTCCCAACCCCAGAGGAACCGACGGCTCCCCCCGGTCGTCGGATGCGGCATCGTCGCCGCACAGCACAGTTCTAGACCCGCGGATGCCGCGGCACAAGGGCTTCTGGAATCAGCCGGCCGTCAAGACGCGATGCCGAGTTCGTTGCCCGGGATGGATGCCAGCAGCCGGCGCGTGTACGGATCGCGCGGGTTGGTGAAGATCTCCTCCGAGCTCGCCGCCTCGACCAGCGCGCCGTCCTTCATCACGCAGACGTAGTCGCTGATCAGCCGCACCACCGCAAGGTCGTGCGAGATGAACAGATAGCTCAGCCCGTACTCGCGCTGCAGGTCGCCGAGCAGAGTCAGGATCTGCGCCTGCACGAGCACGTCCAGCGCCGAGACCGGCTCATCGCACACGACGAGGTCGGGCGACAGTGCCAGCGCCCGGGCGATCGCGACGCGCTGACGCTGCCCGCCGGACAGTTCCGACGGGTAGCGCTGCAGCATCGACTGCGGCAGCGCCACATCGTCGAGCAGCTTGCGCACCCGGGCCCGCCGCTCGGACCGGCCGCCCCGCCGGTAGAACTCGAGCGGTTCGGCGATCAGCCGCTCGATCGTGAACATCGGGTTCAGGCTCGAGTACGGGTCCTGGAACACCGGCTGCACGCGCTGGCGGAAGTCGCTGGCCTGCGCCTTGTCGAGAGAGAAGATGTCGCGCCCGTCGAAGCGAATGCTGCCGGCGGTCGGCTCGATGAGCTTCAACAGCATCCGCGCGGTGGTGGTCTTGCCGGAACCGGACTCCCCGACGATCGCGACGGTCTCGCCTCGGGGGATCGCGAGCGAGACGTCGTCGACCGCGACGAAGTCCTCGCCACGCCCGCGGACCGGATACACCTTGCGGAGGTTCTCGATCTCGACGATGTGGTCGGGGGCGGTGTCGGAGGACGGCACCGGGCGATCCTGAGTGCGGAACGCCTCCGGCCGCAGGCGTGCGGCGGCGATCGACGGAGCGGCCTTGACCAGGCTCCGAGTGTACGGATGCTGCGGGTCGTCGAGGATCTGCCGGGCGCTGCCCTGCTCGACGACGCGGCCCCGGTGCATCACGGCCACGCGCTGCGCGCGCTCGGCCGCCAGACCCAGGTCGTGCGTGATCAGCAGCACCGCCGTGCCCAGTTCGCGGGTCATCTCGCCGATCTGGTCGAGGATCGTCCGCTGCACGGTCACGTCGAGGGCGCTGGTCGGCTCGTCGGCGATGAGCAGGCGCGGCCGGCACGCCAGGCCGATCGCGATCAGCGCACGCTGGCGCAGACCGCCCGACAACTCGTGCGGGTACTGCCCGGCGCGCCGCTCGGGGTCGGGCAGACCCGCAGCCGACAGAGCCTGGATCACCTTGGCGCCGACATCGCGCCGAGTGGCCAGACCGTGCGCGAGCAGCGTCTCGCCCACCTGGGTGCCGATCTTGGCCACCGGGTTCAGGTTCGACATCGGGTCCTGCGGCACCATCCCGATGTCGCGGCCGCGGATGTCGCGCAGCTCGCTCTCCGGCATCCCGACCAGTTCGCGCCCGTCGAGCCGGATGCTGCCGGCCGACACCCGCCCGCCCGAGGCGAGCAGCCCGATCATCGCCATCGCGGTGGTCGACTTGCCTGAGCCGGATTCGCCGACGATCGCGACCGTCTCGCCCGGTGCGATCTCGAGATCGACGTCCTCGACGGCGTGCACGACGCCGTCCATGGTGCGGAAGTCGACGGCGAGACCCGTGACCTGCAGCAGCGGGGCGGCCTGCGATGCGGATGCCGTCATTCTCTCGTCCTTCATCGGTTGCCTCGTCTCGTCGTCCATCGCGTCACCGCGCCCGCGTACGGGGGTCCATCGCCTCGCGCAACGCCTCACCGAACAGGGTGAAGCCGAGCGCCGTGACGGCGATGCAGATACCGGGCAGGAAGGCCAGCCACGGCGCGATGGCCAGTTCACTCTGCGCGTAGGTGAGCATGCGCCCCCATTCCGCCGTCTCCGGCCGCCCGCCGCCGAGACCGAGGAACGACAGCGCGGCGGCGTCGATCACCGCGGTCGCCAGGGTCAGAGTGCCCTGCACGATCACCGGGCCGATGGCGTTTGGCAGCACGTGCGACATCGTGATGCGTCCACGGCCGAGGCCGAGCGTCTGCGCCGACAGCACGTACTCCGCCGAACGCTGCTGCAGCATCGAGGCGCGCAGCAGCCTGGCGAAGATGGGCACCTGCGACGCACCGATGGCGATCATCACTGCCGAGGGCGTCTGACCGAGGATCGCGGCGATCGACACTGCCAGCAGCAGGTTCGGCACCGACAGGATGATGTCGACGATGCGCATGATGATCGTGTCGACCCAGCCGCCGAACGTGCCGGCCAGCAGGCCCAGCAGCATCCCGCCGACCAGGCCGAACGCGGTGGAGATCACTCCGACCAGCAACGAGGCCTGCGCACCCCAGATCAGCTTCGACAGCACGTCGCCGCCGAACCGATCGAGTCCGAGGGGGAACCCGTCGACGTCGCCTGGCCCGGGGATGAACGTCGGGGTGATGTGCCGCGCGCCCGGCAGCGCGGTCTCGGGATACGGGGCGAGGATGGGGGCGAGCACCGCGACCAGCAGGAACAGCATCACGATGGCCCCTCCGAGCCACGCCGTGGGGCTGCGCCGGAGCCGGCGCAGGACGTCGTGCCAGAAGCCGCCTCCGCCCTTCATGTCCATCTGGGCGACCGCGAGCGTGTCGATCGGCTCGCCGCCCTCGTCGGGGCTCTGACCCAGCGGGCCCTGTGCGGGTGGGAGCACTGCGCTCATCACTGAACCCTCACTCTCGGATCGATCATGCTGTACGACACGTCGACGGCCAGGTTGATCAGCGCGTAGGCGATTGCGATGAAGATGATGAAGCCCTGCAGTACCGGGAAGTCACGGGCGAAGATCGCCCGCGCCAAGAACGATCCGATCCCCGGGAAGGCGAACACCGTCTCGGTGAGCACCGCCCCCGAGATGAGCAGGCCGGTCTGCAGCCCGATCGTCGTGATCACCGGCAGCATCGCGTTGCGGAGGATGAAGCGGGTACGCAGCGTCTGCGCCGTGACGCCCTTCGCCTTGCCGGTGCGCACGTAGTCGGCGTTCTGCACCTCGAGCACGCTGGCCCGGGTGATGCGCACGATGATCGCCAGCGGGATCGTGCCGAGCGCGAGCCCCGGCAGAACCAAGTGCATCAGGGCGTCGCCGGCGGCATCGAACTCGCCGGTGATGATGCCGTCCCACACGTAGAACCCGCTGACGTGCGTGGCGTCGATACGCGGGTTCTGTCGTCCGTCCGAGGGCAGCCAGCCGAGTTCCACGGCGAAGACGTACTTCAGGATGAACGCGAGGAAGAACACCGGGATGGTGATGCCGATCAGGCTGAACACCACCGCACTGTGGTCGGTCCACCTGCCGTGCCGACGAGCCGCCCAGTACCCGAGCGGCATGCCGACGCCGATCGCGAAGATCAGGGCGAACAGGCTCAGCTCGATCGTCGCGGGGAAGCGGCGGAAGAACTCCTCCACCACGGGCCGTGACGTGACGATCGATGAGCCGAAGTCACCCTGCAGCAGCCGCCCGATCCAGGTGAAGTACTGCTCGTACAGGGGGCGGTCGAACCCGTAGAGCTCGTTGACGCGCTCGATCGCGTCGGGGGTGGCCTTCTCGCCGAGCAGCGCGATCGCCGGTCCGCCCGGAAGGGCGCGGACCCACGCGAACAGCAGGATGCTGAGGCCGATCAGAGTGGGAATCAGGAAGAGCAGTCGCCTGCCGATGGTTCGCAGCACAGAGGTCTCCAGGTCGCCCGGCTGCCCTCAGCCGGTCGTTGAGCGAGGAGCGAAGCGACGAGCCGAAACGCGGGTACCGCCGCGGACCGCGTTTCGTCTCGCTTCGCTCGCTCAACGACCGGTGAGCGGGCAACCGGAGGCGGGCGTCTTACTCGGTGAGGACGATGTCGGTGAAGACCTCGTCGTTCACGGGGCTCGCCGGGTAGCTCTCTACCCGCGG
>JAPSIX010000251.1 GCA_031178475.1 Microbacterium sp.
TAAGCTGGAGCCATGACGCGCACCCTGATCCTTCTTCGTCACGGCCAGAGCGAATGGAACGAGCTCAACCTCTTCACCGGCTGGGTGGACGTTCGCCTCACCGAGAAGGGCCGCACCGAGGCCCGCCGCGGCGGAGAGCTGATGGCCGAGTCCGGCATCCTCCCCGACGTGCTGCACACCTCGTTGCTGAGCCGCGCGATCCAGACGGCGGACATCGCGCTCGACGCGGCCGACCGCCTGTGGATCCCGGTGACCCGCTCTTGGCGGCTGAACGAGCGTCACTACGGCGCGCTGCAGGGCAAGGACAAGGCGCAGACCCTGGAGCAGTTCGGACCCGAGCAGTTCCAGTTGTGGCGCCGCTCCTTCGACGTACCTCCGCCGCCGCTCGATGACGACAGCGAGTTCAGCCAGGTGAACGACCCGCGCTACGCCGGCATCGACGGCGAGGTGCCGCGCACTGAGTCTCTCAAGCTCGTCATCGACCGCATGCTGCCGTACTGGGAGTCCGCGATCGTTCCCGACCTCGAGGCCGGCAAGACGGTTCTCGTGACGGCGCACGGCAACTCGCTTCGCGGCCTGGTGAAGCACCTCGACAACATCAGCGACGACGACATCGCCGGCCTGAACATCCCCACCGGCATCCCGCTGGTGTACGAGCTGGACGACGACAACCGCCCCACCGGCGCCAGCCGCTACCTCGACCCGGAGGCCGCGGCCGCCGGTGCGGCGGCGGTCGCTTCGCAGGGCAAGAAGTAGCCCGGCGCCCTCGCGCTGCACTTTCTGGCACGCGCGGCGTCTATTGACGCCGCGCGTGCTGTTTTCTGCAGCGCGAGCGGGAAACGGCGTCAAGAACAGCAGCGCGTACCGGATCCAGCGCGAACCGCGTACGACCGCATCCGCAGGGGGCTCAGCCCTCCTGCGTGGCCTCCCGCTCGGCATCCTGCTGCTGCTGTGCGACGGCGGCGGCGATGGCGATGTCCGACTCCTCGATCGCCCAGTCACCGGTCGCGAGGTAGACGACCTTCTTCGCCACGGCCACCGCATGGTCGGCGAAGCGCTCGTGGTACCGGCTGGCCAGGGTGGCGTCGACCGTCGCGGTGGCCTCGCCCTTCCAGTTGTCGCTGAGCACCTTCTCGAACACCCGGGCGTGCAGCTCGTCCACATCGTCGTCGGCGTTGCGGATGGCATCCGCGTAGCGCAGATCCTGGGTGCGCAGCAGATCGCCGAGGGTTCGGGAGATCTCGACATCCAGTTCGCCCATGCGCTTGAACGTTCCCTTGAGTCCCTTCGGCACCGCCCGTTCGGGGAACCGCAGCCGGGCGAGTTGCGCGATGTGCTCCGCCATGTCGCCCATCCGCTCCAGCGACGCGCTGACCCGCAGCGCGGTGATGACGATGCGCAGGTCTCGTGCGACGGGCTGCTGGCGGGCGAGGATCTCGATCGCCTGTTCGTCGAGCGCGATGGCCAGTTCGTCGATCTTCGCGTCGTCGGCGATGACCTCTTCGGCCAGCGCGACGTCGCTGTTCGCGAACGCGGTGGTGGCCTTCTCGATCGCGACGGTGACCATCTCGGAGATCTCGGTGAGGCGCGACTGGAGCTCCTCGAGGGACTGGTGGAAGACTTCGCGCATGTCGGCGCAACCTTTCGTCGTGGGCTCGGCATGCCGGGCCGTCCGGGCACGCTGACGCGGGCCAGGGCCGATTCTGTTCGGCGAAGGTTAACGAACGGTGCCCGGAACGTGAATACTAGTCGCCCTGGCGCCGCGGGGGCCCGCGACGCTCCAGAACAGCGGGTGAACGACCTCTACGCTGGGTGCATGCCCTCTCCGCAACTTGCGCTGATCGCCCTGGCCGTCGGCGCGGTGATCGGTGCCGGTGTGACGCTTCTGATCGTGTGGGCGTACCGGGCGCGAGCACGTCTCGCCGCCGAGGTCTCCACCAGCATCCCGGCCGGGATCACCGACGTGCTCGCCGGCATGGACGACGTCGCCTGCGTGCTGGATCCCTCCGGGCTGGTCGTCGCCACATCGAAGGCCGCGGGACGCTTCGGCATCGTGTCCGGATCCGTGCTCGACAACGCCGAGCTGCGCCGCCTTGTGCGCAACGTGCGCAGCAGTGGGATCAGTGAGACCGAGACCCTTCGGCTCACCAGCAAGGGAACACTCGACCCCCGTCTCGTCTCCGCCCGTGCCAGTGGCGTCGGGCCACGTCTGACGCTGCTGGTGATCCGCGATGTCACCGAACGCGAGCGCCTCGACCAGATGCGCAACGATTTCGTCGCGAACACCAGTCACGAGCTGAAGACACCCGTGGGAGCGGTGAGCCTGCTCGCGGAGGCCATCGAGTCGGCTGCCGATGACCCCGCGCAGGTGCGTATCTTCGCCGCCCGCATCTCCGCTGAGGCCGCTCGTCTCGGTCAGCTCACCGGGCGGATCATGAGCTTGTCACGCCTGCAGGCCGCGGAGACGCTGACGGAGGTCGCCGCCGTCGCGATCGACGAGGTCGTCGCGGCATCGATCGAAGCACACGCCGTCCAGGCCGGATCCGCCGGCGTCGAGCTGACTCGTGGGGGTGA
>JAPSIX010000061.1 GCA_031178475.1 Microbacterium sp.
TTCGAGGGCACGATGCACCTTTCAGATCACGGACAGGAGCAGCCTCAAGTCTAGGGCAACCTCACACCTGATTCATGCCAAGCACGCAGGTGCGGCGGTGTCAGTGGAAGCTGTCTCCGCACGCGCAACTGCCCGCCGCGTTGGGGTTGTCGATGGTGAAACCCTGCTCCGAGATCGTGTCCTTGAAATCGATCGAAGCGCCGTCGAGGTAGGGGACGCTCATGTTGTCGACGATCACCTCGACCCCGTCGAAGTCGACGGTCTCGTCGCCCTCGAGGTAGCGCTCGTCGAAGTACAGCTGGTAGATCAGGCCCGAGCATCCGCCGGGCTGGACGGCGACGCGCAGACGCAGGTCGTCACGTCCCTCCTGCTCGAGAAGGCTCTTCACCTTCTGGGCAGCTGCGTCCGTCAGCGAGACTCCGTGAGCGCGCGTGGTGGTCTCGGAAGTCAGTGTGGTGTCGCTCATGTCACTCCTTGGAACGGCGGCAGCGGCTTGCTGCTCTCCCCGTCGATTCTACCGCCGGGCGCTGCGAGGCGGCCCGGAGCACTCCACCGCCTCGTGCGGCGTTGCGCTATGGCACGCGCTTCAGGATGCCGGGATGCCGGCGTTCATTCGCGAAAGCAGCAGCGCTTCAGTCCGCACGGCGTTTCGGAACGTCTCCAGGTGCAGCGACTCGTTCGGGCTGTGTGCCCGCGAGTGCGGGTCCTCGACGCCGGTGACCAGGATCTGCGCTCCGGGGAATTCGCGCACCAGGTCGGCGATGAACGGGATCGATCCGCCGACTCCGAGGTCGACCGGCTCGGCACCGTATCCGTCGGCCATCGCGCCGCGAGTCATGGCGACGGCCCACCCGCCCGTGTCGACGAGGAAGCCGTCGCCCAGGTCGATGTCGGAGAACGTCAGCTGCGCACCGAACGGCGCGTGGGCGCGAAGGTGTGCCTCGAGCGCCTCGTACGCCTCCCGGGCGCTCTGCCCGGGTGCGACCCGTGCACTGATCACCACGCTCACCTCGGGGAGCAGGGTGTTCGACGCCTCGGCGACGCTCGTCGCGTCGATGCCCGTGATCGTCACCGACGGCTTGTTCCAGATCCGACCGAGGATGCTGTCGCGTCCGACCGGCGACACTCCTGACAGCAGGCCGGTCTCGTCGCGCAGCGTCTGCTCCGAGTAGGGCGGCGTGTCGGCCTCGCGTTCGCTCAGGCCCTCCACGGCGACGGCGCCGTCGGCATCCCACAGCGTGGCGAGCAGCGTGACGGCGGCCATCATGGCATCCGGAACCGCCCCGCCGAACATGCCGGAGTGCGACGCGTGCTCGAGGGTGCGCACGGTCAGCGTGAAGCGCGCGTTGCCGCGCAGCGAGACGGTGAGTCCCGGCGTGTGGGAGTCGAGGTTGCCCGAATCGGCGACGACGATGGCATCCGCTCGCAGCGCTTCGGCGTTGTCGGAGAGGAATCGGGCGAACGAGCGCGAGCCGTACTCCTCCTCCCCCTCGATGAACAGCGCGATGCCGAGCTCCAGATCGTCTCCGAGCACCTCAGCGACCGCGCGCAGCGCCGCGATGTGCGCCATGATGCCGGCCTTGTCGTCGGCCGCCCCTCGCCCGTACAGCCGTCCGTCGCGGACGGTGGGCTCGAACGGCGGGGTCTCCCACAGCTCGTCGGCCCCGGGGGGCTGCACGTCATGGTGCGCGTAGAGCAGGATGGTGGGCTTGCCGTTGCACGCGGCGCGTGTGGCGAGCACTGCCGGCTGACCGAGCTCGTCGGTGTCGTCGATCGCGGCACGGAGGACGCGGACCTCGTCGAACACACCCGTGTCGCGGGCGAGTGCGGCGACCGCCTCGGCGCTGCGCTCGAGCTGTGTCTGGTCGAAGGCGGGCCAGGCGATGCCGGGGATCCGCACCAGGGTTCCGAGGTCGTTGAGCGCCGCGGGGGTTCCCAGCGCGACCGCTTCCAGGACGGCTGATTCGAGGTCGGAGGATGCCGGCGCTGCAGGTGAGGTCATGCGAGTAATCTTAAGGTGAACCCGATCGCGAACTGAGGTCAGCCGTGCCCACTCCCACTCCTTCGACCAACGACGACGCCCCCGAGACGCCCACCGTGGGCAAGGGCCGCGCGACGCCGACCCGCGCCGAGCGCGAAGCGGCCCGGCGCCGCCCGCTCGTCGCGAACACGAAGGAGGCCCGCGCGGCGGCGAAGGCCGAACTCCAGGCGCGGCGCGAGCGCGCCCGGATCGGCATGGAGAACGGTGAGGACAAGTACCTCCCCGCCCGCGACAAGGGCCCTCAGCGTCGCTGGGTGCGCGACTACGTCGACGCCGGCTGGCACCTTTCCGAGTGGATCATGGCGGCCATGCTGATCGTGATCATCGCCGCCATCATCCCGGTGCCCGCGGTGCAGTACTACTCGATGATCGGCCTCTGGCTGTACATGCTCCTCGCGATCGGCGACATGGTGCTTCTCGGCATCCGGGTCAAGCGCAAGGCCGCGGCGAAGTTCGGCATCGAGCGCCGCGAGAAGGGCCTCGGCATGTACGCCGCGATGCGGGCGCTGCAGATGCGTTTCATGCGCCTGCCGAAGCCGCAGGTCAAGCGCGGCCAGTACCCCGCCTGATCCGGGCGAGCTGCCGATTGATCTGGCGCGCCCACAGCGGCCCACGGTAGAGGAACGCGGTGTACCCCTGAACGAGCGTCGCCCCGGCGTCCAGTCGTTGCTGAACGTCCTCGGCAGTCTCCACTCCCCCGACGGCGATCACGCAGAAGTCCTCTGGAACGGCGGTCTTGACGACCTTCAGCACGTCCAGCGACCTCTGCTTGAGCGGTGCACCGGACAGGCCGCCCGCCCCGGCGGCTTCGACGACGGCGACGTCCGTGCGCAGACCCTCGCGGGAGACGGTGGTGTTGTGCGCGATGATTCCGGCGAGCCCCTCCGCCACGGCCAGTCGCGCGATCGCGGCGATCTCGTCGTCGGGCAGGTCGGGGGCGATCTTGACAAGCAGCGGCGTGGCACCTGCAGCATCCTTCACCGCCCGCAGCAGCGGTGCGAGGGTCTCCACTGCCTGCAGTCCACGCAGACCCGGCGTGTTCGGTGAGGACACGTTGACGGCGAGGTAGTCAGCGAGCGGCGCGAGCGCGGTCGCCGAGGTCGCGTAGTCGGCCGTCGCGTTCTCGACGTCGACGACCCGGCTCTTGCCGATGTTCACACCGATGACGGCGTGGGGCGCGCGGCGGCGGAGCTTCGTGAGACGGCGGGCGGCCGTGTCGGCACCGGCGTTGTTGAAGCCCATCCGGTTGATCACGGCGCGATCCGGAACCAGCCGGAACAGCCGCGGCTTGGGGTTCCCCTCCTGCGGGATGGCGGTGATCGTGCCGACCTCGATGTGCCCGAAACCGAGCGCATCGAGTCCGCGCACGCCGACGGCGTTCTTGTCGAAGCCGGCCGCGACGCCGAAGGGAGAGGGGAAGGTGAGCCCGAGCGCCTGCACCTGCAGCTCGGATGCCGGGGCGCACAGCGCCCTCGACGCCCACGAGAACGGCGGCACCCCGAGCACGCGGATGACGGCCATGGCCGCGTGGTGGGCGAACTCGGGATCGAGGCGCGAGAGGACGTGGCGAAAGAGCAGCGGATACATCAGTGCCAGGCTACCGGTCGGCGCCGGCGTCACCGGCGTGATCGGCGCGCAGCTCGCTGATCGCGCTCTCGAAATCCTCCAGTGAGTCGAACTCCTGGTACACGCTGGCGAAGCGCAGGTACGCCACCTCGTCGAGTTCGCGCAGCGGACCCAGGATCGCGAGCCCGATCTCGTTGGTGTCGAGCTGCGATGCGCCGGTCTGGCGCACCGCCTCTTCGACCTTCTGCGCCAGCACGGCGAGATCGGCGTCGGTGACAGGTCGGCCCTGGCACGCCTTGCGGACGCCCGAGATCACCTTGTCGCGGCTGAACGACTCCATCACGCCCGAGCGCTTGATCACCATGAGGCTGGCCGTCTCCGTCGTCGAGAAGCGCCCGCCGCACTCGGGGCACTGCCGCCGGCGGCGGATCGACAGACCGTCGTCGCTGGTACGCGAGTCGATGACGCGGGAGTCCGGATGCCGGCAGAAGGGGCAGTGCATGATCTCTAAGCGTACGCGCTGCGCTGAGCCCTACCCGGGATTGCCCTGGAAGCGGGCTTCGATGGCATCGCCGTGCGCGGGAAGGGCCTCTGCCTGGGCGAGAGCCACCACGCCGGCGCGCACTTCGGACAGAGCGTCGTGGTCGTACTCGATGACCTGCTGGGGGCGCAGGAAGGCGTACGCGCCGAGACCGGCGGCGTACCGCGCCTGCCCTCCGGTCGGAAGCACGTGGTTGCTGCCCGCCATGTAGTCGCCCAAGCTCACCGGCGTCTGATCGCCGACGAAGACCGCACCGGCGCTGGTGAAGCGCTCCGCTGCGGACGCCGCGTCGGCGAGGTGCAGCTCGAGGTGCTCGGGAGCATAGGCGTTGCTGAACGCTTCGGCGGCGGCTCGGTCGTCGACGAGGACGATCGCCGACTGCGGTCCGGCCAGCGCCGCAGCCACGCGCTCGCGGTGACGGGTGGTCGCGGCGAGCCCGGCGACCTCGGCGGCGACCCGCTCGGCCAGATAGGCGTCGTCGGTCACGAGAACAGCCGAAGCCTGCTCGTCGTGCTCGGCCTGGCTGATCAGGTCCGCGGCGATCAGCCGGGCGTCGGCCTGGGAATCGGCGACGACGAGGATCTCGGTCGCGCCTGCCTCGGAGTCGGTGCCGACGACACCGGCGACGGCGCGCTTCGCGGAGGCGACGTAGTTGTTGCCCGGTCCGGTGACGACATCGACGGGATCGAGGCCGATGGCGGGCGCGCCCCAGGCGAAGGCGCCGATGGCGCCCGCCCCGCCCATGGCGTAGACCTCGTCCACCCCGAGCAATGCGGCAGCGGCCAGGATGGTCGGGTGCACCCGCCCGCCCTGATCGGCTTGCGGCGGCGAGGCCAGGGCGATCGACGTCACACCCGCGACCTGCGCGGGGACCACATTCATCACGACGCTGGACGGATACACCGCCTTGCCTCCCGGAATGTACACGCCCGCGCGAGTCACCGGCTGCCAGCGCTGCAGGATGCGGGCGCCGGGCCCGATCTCGGTGACCTGTGGAGCAGGAACCTGAGCCGCGGATGCCTGCCGCACGCGATCGATGGCCGACTCGAGCGCGACGCGCACGTCGGGGTCGACGGAGGCGAGAGCATCTGTGATGTGCTCGGCCGGCACGCGGACGGCGTGGCCGACGACCCGGTCGAAGCGCTCGGCCTGCTCGCGAAGCGCATCCTCGCCGCGGCGCCGCACGTCGTCGACGATGGCGGTCGCCGCCTCGAGCGCCTCTGCCCTGGCCTGGGTGGCGCGCGGGACGGCGGCGAGCATTCCCGCCCGGTCCAGCCTCTTCCCGCGCAGATCGATGGTGCGCACGCGCTCAGCCCTTCGTGATGTCGGAGATGTCGTGGAGATAGCCGATGCGGCCGTCGTCATGTCGCACGACGTATGCTCCGCCGCGATCCTCGATCGCCAGCGCCCACGCGGTCGGGCCGATGCGGAACAGTGGCTGGCCGTGCTCATCGAAGACGTCGCGCTCGGTCGGGGCGAGGATCCAGAACGGCGTCGGCTGCCCGGTGACCGGCGCGGGAACGTCGTATCGATCAGCGGAGGCGTCGTGGGTGTCGTCCGAAGCGCCAGCGAACAGCATGTTCACGGCGGTCTCCACCCCGGGCTCTCTGCGCTGCGGCTCTTCATACTGCGGCTCTTCATGCGGCGGCTCTTCATACGGCGGTGCAGCGGGCTGCACGGCCGCCGGTTCCGCCGGCTGCTCCACGGCCCACTCGACGGGCTGCTCGAGGGTGGGATCCGCCGGTGGAGCGGCGGATCCGCTCTCTTCGATCGGCGGCAGCACCTGCGTCACATCGTCCTGTCCGCGCTCATCCGGCGCACCGGCAGGCGCGCTCGGGGTGATGTCGCCCTGCTCCGCGGCATCCGAATCCGATATCTCGGGCGCTGCCGATGGCGCCGGCCGCTCCTGCCGCGGGCGAGGGATGACCGGACGCACCGGGTTCGCGTTGCGGTGCGCGAGGGTCTCGAGCCGGCCCTGGAAGTCTTCGCGCAGACCGGGGATGAGCGGCGCGGCGACGGTGAAGGCGACGAGCGCCAGCATGAGGATCGCTTCGACGAAGGGCACCCAGCCCGCAACGTACACGCCGAACTCGATGGTGCGGGCGATCCCGGTCCAGACTGCCTCGGCCCACACGACGGCGGCGACCGAGAAAGCCACGGAGGCGAACTGATCGATGCCGAGCGACCCGACACGACGGATGCCGTCGGGCGAGAACCGGCGCAGCACGATCAGGAAGACGGCGGCCGTGGGGATCCCAATGGAGAGAACCCATGAGATCCCGTGGCCCCAGGTGGAGGACGCACCGGGGACGACGGGGAAGAAGCTGACGATGAACGCCAGCGCCCAGGCGCCGACGATCAGCAGTTCGCGCAGAGTGAAGCCGAGTACGCCGTATTCGGGCTTCACCTGCTCCTCGTACAGCACCGCGTCGTCGGCGAGGGTCACCTCGGGAAGGTCGGCCGGTTCGGGCTCCACGAGTCTGTCGGTGGGAGCGCCGGGCTCGACGCCTTCGGCCGCGGTGCGCGCAGCGCCGGACTCGCCGGGGTTCGGCGTGTCACCAGTCCGTTGCGTGCTCATCAAACGGGTCCTTTCGTCGCAGGCGGGCCGGGTGCGAGACCCGATCCTATCGAGGCCGCTGCAGAGCGACCCGTACATGTCTGTTTCGCTCAGCCGAGGCAGGTGGGTCCGAGGAGCGATTTCAGGTCGCCGAACAGATCGGCCGACACCTTCACCGGCATGGGCACCTCGAAGACCTTGGCAGTGCCACCGCGGTGCACCCGCAGCATCACCTCAGTATCGCCGGCATGGCGCCGCAGCACCTCAGCGAGGTCGGTCATCACCCGCTCGGTGGCTCGCTGCTCGGCGACGAGCAGCGCGAGCGGACCGGCGGCATCGAAGGATCCGACGTCGGGAGCGAAGGCCGATTGTGCGTGCAGGTTGAGGCCGTCGTCCCGACGCGACACGCGTCCGCGGACGGCGAGGATGGCATCCTGCTGCAGCACATGCTGGAACTCGGTGTAGGTCTTGCCCATGAACATGACCGTCACCTCACCGTTGAAATCCTCGACGGTGATCATGCCGTACGGATTCCCGCTGGCCTTCGCGACGCGGTGCTGAACGCTCGTGACGAGGCCAGCCACGGTCACTTGATCGCCGTCCTGCAGGTCGTCTGAGGTCAGCAGGTCGTTGATGGAGATCGACGCGTGCTTGGCGAGGGGCACTTCCAGACCTGCCAGCGGGTGGTCGGAGACGTAGAGCCCGAGCATCTCTCGCTCGAAGGAGAGCTTGTCCTTCTTGGTCCACTCCGGCCGGTCGGGGACCTTCGCCGGCGCCGCCTCCTCCAAGCCGTCGTACAGGCTGTCGAAGTCGAAACCGATCGCTCCCTGCGCCTCGTTGCGTTTGCGGTCGACGGCCGCTTCCACGGCATCCTCGTGGATCTCCAGAAGTGCACGGCGGGTGTTGCCCATGGAGTCGAAGGCGCCGGCCTTGATGAGCGACTCGACCGTGCGCTTGTTGGCGACGTGCAGCGGCACCTTGTCGAGGAAGTCGTGGAACGAGCCGAACGTGCCGTCCTTGCGTGCCTCGATGATGCCGTCGACGACGTTGCCACCGACGTTGCGCACCGCGCCGAGGCCGAAGCGGATGTCCTCGCCGACGGCGGCGAAGAAGTTGATCGACTCCGAGACGTCGGGCGGGAGCACCTTGATGCCCATGCGGCGGCACTCGTTGAGGTACACCGCCATCTTGTCCTTCGAGTCGCCGACGCTGGTCAGCAGCGCCGCCATGTACTCGGCGGGATAGTGTGCCTTGAGGTAGGCGGTCCAGTAGGAGACCAGTCCGTAGGCGGCGGAGTGCGCTTTGTTGAACGCGTAGTCCGAGAACGGCAGGAGGATGTCCCACAGCGCCTTGATGGCCGCCTCGCCGAAGCCGCGCTCCTTCATTCCCCCCGAGAAGCCCTCGTACTGCTTGTCCAGCTCGGACTTCTTCTTCTTGCCCATGGCGCGGCGCAGGATGTCGGCCTGTCCGAGGCTGAACCCGGCGACCTTCTGCGCGATGGCCATGACCTGCTCCTGGTAGATGATCAGGCCGTAGGTGGTGTCGAGGATGTCGCGCAGCGGCTCTTCCAGCTCGGGGTGGATCGGAGTGATCTCCTGCTGACCGTTCTTGCGCAGCGCGTAGTTGATGTGGGAGTTCGCTCCCATCGGCCCTGGCCGGTACAGGGCGATGACGGCCGAGATGTCTTCGAAGTTGTCCGGCTTCATCAGGCGCAGGAGCGACCTCATCGGGCCGCCGTCGAGCTGGAAGACGCCCAGCGTGTCGCCGCGTGAGAGGAGATCGTACGCGGCGCGATCCTCGAGCTCGAGCTTCTCGAGGTCGAGCTCCTCACCACGGTTGGAGCGGATGTTGTCGAGTGCGTCGGAGATGATCGTGAGGTTGCGCAGCCCCAGGAAGTCCATCTTGATCAGCCCGAGCGACTCGCAGGCCGGGTAGTCGAACTGGGTGACGATCTGGCCGTCCTGCTCGCGGCGCATGATCGGGATGATGTCGAGCAGCGGCTCGCTCGACATGATCACGCCTGCGGCGTGCACGCCCCATTGCCGCTTCAGGCCCTCGAGCCCGACGGCGCGGTCGAAGACGGTCTTCGCCTCGGGATCGGTCTCGATGAGGGTGCGGAACTCGCCGGCTTCCTTGTACCGCGGATGCTGCGGGTCGAACATGCCGTCCAGCGGCATGTCCTTGCCCATCACGGGCGGCGGCATGGCCTTGGTCAGCCGCTCCCCCATGCTGAACGGGAAGCCGAGTACTCGTCCGGCATCCTTCAGTGCCTGCTTGGACTTGATCGTGCCGTAGGTGACGATCTGAGCCACGCGCTCGGAGCCGTATTTCTCGGTGACGTACTCGATCACCTCGCCACGGCGACGGTCGTCGAAGTCGACGTCGAAGTCGGGCATGGAGACGCGATCGGGGTTCAGGAACCGCTCGAAGATGAGGCCGTGCTCGAGCGGGTCGAGGTCGGTGATTCGCATGGCGTAGGCGACCATCGAGCCGGCACCGGATCCACGACCGGGACCGACCCGGATGCCGTTGTCCTTGGCCCAGTTGATGAAGTCGGCGACGACGAGGAAGTATCCGGGGAAGCCCATCTGCAGGATGATCCCGGTCTCGTACTCGGCCTGCTTGCGCACCTTGTCGGGGATGCCGTTCGGGTAGCGGTAGTGCAGGCCCTTCTCGACCTCCTTGACCAGCCAGCTGTCCTCGGTCTCGCCCTCGGGCACCGGGAAGCGCGGCATGTAGTTGGCCGAGGTGTTGAACTCGACCTGGCAGCGCTCAGCGATGAGCAGAGTGTTGTCGCACGCCTCGGGGTGGTCGCGGAAGAGCTGACGCATCTCCTGCGCCGTCTTGATGTAATACCCGTCGCCGTCGAACTTGAACCGATTCGGGTCATCGAGGGTGGAACCGGACTGCACGCACAGCAGGGCGGCGTGGGCGTCGGCCTCGTGCTGGTGCGTGTAGTGCGAGTCGTTGGTGGCGACCAGCGGAATGTTGAGGTCTTTCGCCAGCCGGAGCAGATCGGTCATGATCCGGCGCTCGATCGACAGGCCGTGGTCCATGATCTCGGCGAAGTAGTTGTCACGGCCGAAGATGTCCTGGAATTCCGCCGCCGCGGCGCGTGCCGCGTCGTACTGCCCGAGGCGCAGCCGAGTCTGAATCTCCCCCGACGGGCAACCGGTGGTGGCGATCAGGCCCTTGCCGTAGGTCTGCAGCAGCTCCCGGTCCATGCGCGGCTTGAAGTAATAGCCCTCGAGGCTCGAGCGAGAGCTGAGCCGGAAGAGGTTGTGCATCCCTTCGGTCGTTTCGCTCCACATCGTCATGTGGGTGTACGCGCCGGCCCCCGACACGTCGTCGCTCTTCTGGTCGGGAGACCCCCATGCCACGCGGGACTTGTCGCTGCGATGCGTACCGGGTGTGACGTACGCCTCGAGCCCGATGATCGGCTTGACGCCGGCCGCGTTGGCCGCCTTGTAGAACTCGAACGCGGCGAACGTGTTGCCGTGGTCGGTGACGGCGATGGCCGGCATCCCGTAATCGGATGCCGC
>JAPSIX010000252.1 GCA_031178475.1 Microbacterium sp.
GCGATCCCGAGACCCCGTTGCGGCGGCTCGTCGACCTGTTCGGCACCGACCACGTGGCCGTCGAGCTGATCGATCAGGGCGACCCGCTCGACACCCGGCGAAACGACGCCCTCGCCGAGCTCGCGGCACAACGGCATCTGCCCGTGGTCGCCACGAACAACGTGCATTACGCCGCCCCGGAGCGGGCGCGGTTGGCCGAGGCTGTGGCCGCCGTGCGCGCCACCCGCAGCATGGACGAACTGGACGGCTGGCTGCCCGCGCACGGCAGCGCGCATCTGCGCAGCGGGGCGGAGATGTCCCGCCGGTTCCGGCGCTACCCCGGGGCGATCGAGAACGGCCTGCGCATCGCCGCCGACTGCGCCTTCCCGCTGCGGCGCGCCAAGCCCGCCCTGCCGCAGACCGACGTGCCGCCGGGACGCACCCCGATGAGCCACCTGCGCGCTCTGGTGTGGGAGGCGGTCCCCCGGCTGTACCCCCGCCTCGACGATGAGGGGCGCGCGCGGATCGAACGCGAGCTGAACGTCATCGAAGAGAAGGACTTCTCCGGTTACTTCCTCATCGTGCACGAGATCGTCGACGAGGCGCGGCGCCGCGGCATCCTCTGCCAGGGGCGCGGGTCGGCCGCGGCGAGCGCGGTCTGCTACCTGCTCGGCATCACCGCGGTCGATCCGATCCTGTACCGGCTGCCCTTCGAACGGTTCCTGGCCACCACCCGCGAGGAGGAACCCGACATCGACGTCGACTTCGACTCCGATCGCCGCGAGGAGATCATCCAGTGGGTGTACGAGCGCTACGGGCGCGAGCGGGCCGCGCAGGTCGCGAACGTCATCCAGTACCGGCCGAAGAACGCCGTCCGTGACATGGCCAGGGCTCTCGGGCACTCCCCCGGCCAGCAGGACGCCTGGTCGAAGCAGGTGGACGGCTGGAGCTCGGGGCTGGCGCCCGCCGAGGGGCACGACATCCCCGACGACGTGCTCGGCTACGCCGACGAGCTGCTGAAGGCGCCGCGGCACCTCGGCATCCACTCCGGCGGGATGGTGCTCACCGCCCGTCCGGTCGGCGAGGTGGTGCCGGTGGAGCACGCGCGGATGCCGGGTCGCACGGTGATCCAGTGGGACAAGGACGACGCGGCCTGGATGGGCCTGGTGAAGTTCGACCTGCTCGGGCTCGGGATGCTGTCGGCGCTGCAGCACAGCTTCGACCTCATCGCCGAGACCACCGGCGAGCGCTGGACCCTGCAGTCGCTGCCGAAGGAGGAGCCGGCGGTGTACGACATGCTCTGCCGGGCGGACTCCATCGGGGTGTTCCAGGTCGAGTCCCGTGCCCAGATGGGTCTGCTGCCTCGTCTGCAGCCGAGGGAGTTCTACGAGCTGGCGATCCAGATCGCGCTGATCCGCCCCGGACCGATCCAGGGCGGGGCGGTGCACCCCTTCGTGCGGCGCAAGCTCGGGCAGGACAAGGTCACCTATGCCCATCCCGCCCTCGAGCCGGTGCTCCGGCGCACCCTGGGCGTGCCGGTCTTCCAGGAGCAGCTGATCCAGATGGCGACGGTGCTCGGCAACTGCAGCGCCGACGAGGCCGACCTGCTGCGGCGGGCGATGGGATCCAAGCGCGGGTTGGAGAAGATCGACCGCATCCGCGAGTCGCTGTACACGGGCATGGCCGAGAAGGGACTCGTGGGCGAGGCGGCCGACCGCATCTACGCGCAGATCCAGGCGTTCTCGAACTTCGGTTTCGCCGAGTCGCACTCTCTCTCGTTCGCGCTGCTGGTGTACGCCAGCTCGTGGGTCAAGCTGCACTACCCGGCCGCGTTCCTCGCCGGGCTGCTGCGCGCCCAGCCGATGGGCTTCTACTCGCCCTCGTCGCTGACCGCCGACGCCCGCCATCACGGCGTGCAGGTGTTGCGCCCCGACCTGCACGCCTCCGCCGCCATGGACGGGCTGGAGCAAACCGGAGCGGATGCCGGGCCGACCGGCCTGCACTCCTGCCTGCACGACGAGCAGCCACCAGCCGGGATCTTCGATCGGGAGGCGCCCGACGAGTCGGCCGCCCACCGCCGCGACGGCAACTACGCCGTGCGGCTCGGGTTCTCAGGCATCCGCGGTATCGGCACGGCACTGGCCGAGCGCATCGTAGAGGCCAGGGAGCAGGACGGCCCGTTCCGTGACCTGCACGACCTCGTGCGCCGAACCGATGCCACGGCTGCGCAGCTGGAGGCGCTGGCCACGGCGGGTGCCTTCGAATGCTTGGGGCTGAGCCGTCGGGAGGCGATCTGGATGGCGGGTGCCGCCGCCGAGGACCGGGCGCGGTTCCTGCCCGGAACCGTCGTGGCCGTGCAGCCGCCGCTGTTCGCCGACCAGACCGGTTACGAGCGTCTCGCCGCCGACCTGTGGGCGACCGGCATCTCCACCGACGACCACCCGATGGCGCATTTCCGTGCGGCGCTCACCGAACGCGGGGTGCTGACCTCGGAAGGGCTGCGCACGCACGAGGCGGGTCGGCGCATCGAGGTGGCCGGGATCGTCACGCACCGGCAGCGCCCGGCGACCGCGGCCGG
>JAPSIX010000062.1 GCA_031178475.1 Microbacterium sp.
GCACGAAGGTGGTCTTCAGGCGGTCGACCAGCGGTCCGACCGCTGCACGGGGGAGCGACTTCGTGATCGTCTCGCCCCAGTACGCCGACCGCGGCACGCCCTTGCCGGTCGCCTGCTTGGCGAGCTGCGAGACGAGGTCGACGCCCTCCTTGCCGAGCATCAACGTCATCACCAGCGCCCTGGCGCGTTCCGGGTTCTCGATCGAGACGCCATGCACCTCGGCCACGGACTGTGCGAACAGCGCCGTCGACTCCATGAAACCGATCGTCTCGACGCCCGACAGTGCCAGCGTCACGCCGGTGCCGATCCCCGGCACGACCGCCGTCGCCCCGATCGCCGCACCGCTGCTGGTGACGGCCGCGAGATAGCGGGTCTCGAGGATCCGAACGATCTCGGCGGGCGACGCGGAGGGGTGCCGCAGGCGGATGCTGCGAATGTGCGCCACGACGAGCGGCCGCTGGATTGCCAGCACCCGGTCAAGTCCACGCACGGCCAGAGGATGCTCCGCAGATCCGACCGGCGGCACCGGGGAGTCCCACGGCGCGTCATCGGGAAGCGTGTGGATCTTGTGCACCTTCTCGCCCATGCGCCGATCCTATGCACGTCCGCCGCACAAAACCCCGAGAGCCCGGCCCCCTTGACAAGGGCCGGGCTCTCGGAAAGCGGTGATCAGACGAACAGGTTCGCCCGCTCGAGGTCTTCGGCGAAGTCGATCTCGACCGCGTACAGGTCGGAGACGTCCATCGGCTCGAGGAGCAGGCCGTCTTCGGCGATGGCGAGCTCGAGGCCGCGCTCGAAGTAGTCCTGGTCGTCGACGCGCTGCAGCTGGCGCATGAACGCCTTCTTGTCGGCGGCGGAGATGTAGTTGATGCCGACCGCCTCGCCGAGACCGCCCTTGACGACCTTCGACAGCTCCTTGATGTAGCCCTCGGCGGTGACGGTGTACTTCACCTCTTCGTCGCTCACCTTGGAGGTGTTGACGGTGACGAACGACTGGTCGCGCTCGATGAACTCGATCGCGCGGCCCAGGATGCGCGGGTCGAAGACGACGTCGCCGTTCATCCACAGCACGCCGCTCTTGCCGGTGGCGCTGAGTGCGCGCAGCAGGCTCTTCGACGTGTTGGTGACGTCGTAGCGCTCGTTGTGGACGTAGTTCGCGTTCGGGAACGCCTCAATGATCGTCTCGGCGCGGTAACCCACGACGGTCGTGATCCGGGCGGAGCTGCCGAACACAGCACGGATGTTGTCGTGCTGCTGCTGCATGATCGTGCGACCGTCGGCCAGTTCGGTCAACGGCTTGGGCAGGGCGCGGCCGAGGCGGGAGCCCATGCCCGCGGCGAGGATGACGGTCTGAAGGGTCACGATCTCTCCTAAAAGATTTGTGTTCACTGTCGATTCATCGACGAGACACCTCTTCGTGCCGACGCCATGTTAGCGATGGCACCTGGGAAACCAGGAAGGGGTTGCGCTCCGTTGCTGTTTCGTGATCCAGTGCACACCTGCCACTCAGGGTTCTCATTCATCCGGGGAGGCGTCGCGGCTCGGGCCTCTTGAGTGTCCCACGAGGTTGGTACCGTAGTGACCGTGACTGCTTCTCTCGACCCCGCCGACGACCCCGTGGACGCCGCGGGGGGCGAGAAGAAGGAGCCCGCGCGCGGCAAGGGCCCCGCGCGCGGCAAGGCCACAGTCGCCGCCAAGTCGAAGGCCACCGCCGCGAAGACGACGGACGCTGAGAAGACCGCCGCGGTGAAGAAGGCGGCCGCGTCGAAAGCGGCGACCACCAAACGACCCAGCGCATCGACGGCGACGAAGACCGCCGCGGTGAAGGAAGCAGCATCGCGCACCGCAGCCGCTAAGGCGTCGAGCAAGTCGGCCGCTGCAAAGACCGCCGCCGCGAAGACCGCCGCCGCCAAGGCTGCCGCCACCAAAGCGGCTGCCGCGAAGGCCGCGGCGGAGAAGGCGGCGGCAGCGAAGAAGGCTGCGCAGTCGGATGCCGGTCAGGCGGATGCCGATGAGGCGAAGACCCCGGACGCGACTGTCGATTCGCCGGCGTCCGCCCCTAAGTCGAAGACTGCCTCGCCACGGACGAAGGCGGGTGCTTCCAAGTCCGCCGCTTCCCAGGCGAAGACGACCGCGGCGAAGACGCCCGCCGCGAAGGCGACCTCTGCGAAGAGCACGAAGAGCACGAAGAGCACGACGTCGAAGACCGCGGCGAAGAAAACCACCGCGCGCAGCACCCCGGTGAAAAAGTCCGAGGAGGTCGTCACTGACCGGGATTCGACGCGCCGGCTCGTGGCGGCGTCCAACAGCGCGGCCGAAGCGACCGAGGCGCGCCCGCCCCGCAACTCCACCGTCGTCGCCCCGGCGACCACGCCCGACACTCCTCCCGCAGACCCCGAGGCGGCTCCGATGGAGCCGGAAGCTGCGCCGGTGGAACCGGAAGCGACCGCGCCGGAGACCGACGATCAGCCGTCGGATCAGCCGCCCGCCTCGGAGGAGCCGGCGGTCGCCCCCACGGCCACGTCCGAGCCCGCCACCGAGGAGTCCGCGGAGACATCCACAGAGCTCGCTGTCACAACGACGGATGCCGTCCGCATCCGCGGGCTCGTCAAGCGCTTCGGCGACCAGCGCGCCGTCGACGGTGTCGACCTCACCGTGCCGGCTGGTTCGTTCTACGGTCTCGTCGGCCCCAACGGCGCGGGAAAGACCACGACTCTCTCAATCATCGCCGGCCTCCTGCGCCCCGACGAGGGGACGGTCCATATCAACGGCATCGACCAGCGCATCAAACCGCTTGCTGCGAAGCGGATGATGGGCGTGCTGCCCGACCGGCTGCGCACCTTCGACCGGCTCACCGGCCGACAGCTGCTCTACTACTACGGCCAGCTCCGCGGACTGAAGCGCGCGGTCATCGAGAAGCGCACGGCCGACCTGGCGCGTGCGTTCGATCTCACCGAGGCGCTCAGCCGCGTCGTGTCGGACTACTCCGCCGGGATGACGAAGAAGGTCATGCTCGCCGGCGCGATGATCCACTCGCCGCGTGTGCTCGTGCTCGACGAGCCCTTCGAAGCGGTCGACCCGGTCTCATCCGGTGTCATCCTCGACATCCTCCGCTCGTACGTCGCGCACGGCGGCACCGTCATCCTGTCCAGTCACGGCATGGATCTCGTCGAGCGGGTGTGCTCCCGGGTCGCCGTGATCGTCGGCGGCGAGGTCCTCGCCGAGGGCACCATCGACGAGGTGCGTGCAGGGCAGACGCTGGAGGCGCGGTTCGTCGAGCTGTCTGGTGCGGCCGGCGAAGTGGAGGGGCTCGAGTGGTTGCACACGTTCTCCGACTGAGGTTCGCGCTGCTCGTCGGGGCGCTGCGCGGCGAACGTCCGGTACGCAACGCACTCGCCTTCATCGCTGCGGCGGTCGTCACCGTGGTCGTCTGTCACGCCGTGCTCGGTCTCGGGGAGGCTCCGCTGTCCACAGAAGGCGCCGTACTCGTGCTCGGCGGCGCCGCCACCTTCCTTGCCTTTCTCATCGGTCCGATGCTCACGGGAACCGCAGACCAGCTCGACCCTCGCCGGTTCGCGCCGTTCGGAGTGAACGAGCGGCGGCTGCCGTGGACCCTCATCCTCGCCTCCCTCGTCAGCGCTCCCAGCTTTGCGCTCCTCGCGATCGGCGCGTGCGTGGCGATCGTCGCCGTGCACGACGGCGTTCCCTGGCCGCTGGCCGCGGGGGCCTCGCTGCTCGGCGTCCTCTCCGCTGCCCTCGCGGCACGGATCGGCATGGCAGTCAGCGCCATCCTGCTGCCCGAGCGGCGTTCTCGCGAGCTGACCGTCCTGTTCACCATCCCGGTGATCGTCGTCGCATTCCCCGTCGCGGCGTACTTCGCCTCGGTGGAGTGGAACGGCAACGTGCCGTCCGCCGTGGTGACCGCCACGACGGTAGCGGGTTTCAGCCCGCTCGCCGCCCCGCAGGCGCTGCTGTTCCACGTCGCCGAGGGAGACGAAGCGGCAGCATGGGGCAGCGGGATCGCGGCCGTCCTCACGATCATCGCTCTCGCCGCGCTGTGGAGCTACCTGGTTCAGCGGATGCTGACCACGACGGAGCGCCCCGTCGCAGCACGCGAACGCTCGGGACTGGGCTGGTTCGGACCTCTCCCTGCCACAGCCTTCGGCGCCGTCGCGGCACGCAGCCTCGTCTACTGGCTGCGCGACCGTCGTTACATCGTCAACGTGGTCGTGGTGCCGATCGCCGGCGTGCTCACCGTCTTCCCGCTTCTCGTGGCCGGTGTGCCGTTGTCGATCGCCGCGTTGCTGCCCGTCCCGCTCATGGCGCTGTTCTTCGGATGGCTGCCGCACAACGACGTGGCATATGACTCCACCGCGCTGTGGATCCACGTCGCGAGCGGCATGCGCGGGGTGCCCGACCGGCTCGGGCGGCTCGTCCCCCTGCTGCTCGTGGCAGTGCCTGTGCTGGCCGTGTCGATATCGGTCACGCTGGCGGTGATCGACCGGTGGCACCTGCTGCTGCCGTTCTCCGGAGTCGCGACCAGCCTGCTGTTCACCGGTCTGGGACTGTCGAGCATCGCCTCGGTGGTCGCTCCGTACGCGGTCTCGCGCCCCGGCGACAGCCCCTTCCAGCAGCCGCAGCGCTCCTCGGCGCACGGTTCGTTCGGGGCGGCCGGCACGTTCGTCGGGGCGCTGCTGCTCAGCATCCCGACCTTCTGGCTGTTCGTGCTCACCCTCGTCGAAGGCGAGCAGCACGCCCCCGCGGCCTTCTGGACCGGCGTCGCCACCGGGCTGGTCGTCTTCGCCGGGGGCGCGGCGCTCGGCGGGCTCATCTTCGAGCGCAGCGGCGAGCGGCTGATGGAGTTCGCCGAGACGACCTGAACGGCCTCCGCGGGGATTAGAATCACGGGATGAGTACTCCGCTGGACAGCCCCGATCAGGGTGGCGTGGCAACACTCGATCGCGAGCTCGAAGAGCTTCTCCGTGAAGAGAACCTCGAGCCCGGCGACCACGAGCGCTTCTCGCATTACGTGAAGAAGGACAAGATCCTCGAGTCGGCGATCACCGGCAAGCCGGTCCGCGCGCTGTGCGGCAAGAAGTGGACGCCCGGCCGCGACCCGGAGAAGTTTCCCATCTGCCCCACGTGTAAGGAGATCTACGAGAGCATGGTCAGCTGACCGGGAACTGCTAGCTGACGGCGTCCACGAACTCGGTCGGGATGGCGGGGTCGGACTTGCTCAGCGCGAGCGCCCGAACCGGAAGCTCCTCCCGCACGGCGAGATGATGCGCACGGGCGGCCTGCGTACCGGCGATGCCCTCGTGAGAGTCGTCGATCTCGCCGTCCTCGACCAGCACGACCTGCAGCGCCCGCGAATCGGGATGCTCAGACGGGGTGTCGACCTCCTCGAAGCCGTCGGACACGGCGACGGTCTCTGCCACGGCGACGCCGTCCTCCAGGGCGCGGAAGGCCGCCTTGCGGCCTCCCTTGGAACCCTTGTCGGTCGACGCCTTGGCCACCGCGACCCACGCGCCAGAGTCGTCCTGCCGGGCGACGAGCTTGTACACCATGCTCGCGGTGGGATACCCCGAGCCGGTGACGACCGAGGTGCCCACGCCGTACGCGTCGACGGGTGACGCGGCGAGAGCGGCGATCGCGTACTCGTCAAGGTCGCTGGTGACGGTGATCTTCGTCTCGGTGGCGCCCAGCTCGTCGAGCTGCGCCCGCACCTCGGCGGCGACGATGGGCAGATCGCCCGAGTCGATCCGCACCCCGCCCAGGCCGGTGCCGGCCACCCGGATCGCGGTCTCGACCCCGTTGCGGATGTCGTACGTGTCCACAAGCAGCGTCGTGCCCGCGCCCAGGCTGTCGACCTGGGCGCGGAACGCGTCCTCCTCGCTGTCGTGCAGCAGCGTCCACGAGTGCGCCGCCGTGCCCATGGTCGGGATGCCCCACTGACGGCCGGCCTCGAGGTTGCTCGTCGAGCCGAACCCGGCGATGTACGCGGCGCGGGCCGCAGCGACGGCGGAGTGCTCGGCCGCGCGACGCGAGCCCATCTCGGCCAGCGGCCGCTCGCCCGCGGCGATGCTCATCCGGGCGGCGGCCGTCGCCACGGCCGAGTCGTGGTTGAGGATGCTGAGGGCCAGCGTCTCGAGCACGACCGCGTCCGCGAACGTGCCCTCCACGGTGAGGATCGGCGACCCCGGGAAGTAGAGCTCGCCCTCGCGGTACCCGCGGATGGTTCCGCGGAAGCGGTACTGCTCGAGGTAGCGCAGCGCCTCGGCATCCACCACCCGGTTGTCACGCAGGTAGCGCAGCTCGTCTTCGCCGAAGCGGAACTGGCGCAACAGCGACAGCAGCCGCCCGGTGCCGGCGACGACCCCGAAACGACGACCGCCCGACAGCCGACGCGAGAACAGCTCGAAAACGCTGGGCCGGTGTGCGGTGCCGTCGCGCAGAGCCGCGGCCAGCATCGTCAGTTCGTAGCGGTCGGTGAGGAACGCAGAGCTCATCCGCTCAGTGTACTGAGCGGCTGAATCGTGCCGTCGACGGCGATCCGGAATACTGGGGAGCGCCGGGTCCGCGCCGGCGCCATCCCACGCGCAGAGCAGAGTGCAGAGAAGAGGGCCGCCCCGCATGACCGGCGACGACGAGCTGATCACCCTGACGAACAGCGTGCTGTGGCCGGGGTTCCTCGGGACGACGGTGCCGCCGTGGCTGGCCGACGCGTTGCGGCAGGGCCTGGCCGGAGTCGTGTACTTCGGCCAGAATCTGGACGGCGACACCCAGTCGCTCAGCGCCGAGATCCACCGGCTCGCACCCTGGGCACTGATCGGCGTCGACGAGGAGGGTGGTTCGGTCACGCGCCTCGAGACCGCGGCCGGGTCGACGCTGCCCGGCGCGGCGCAGCTCGGCGCGGTCGACGACCTCGCCGCCACCCGCGAAACGGGGTACGAGATCGGGCGCCGTGTCGACGCGATCGGCGCAGACGTCGTCATCGCCCCGGTCGCCGACGTGAACACCGATCCCCGCAACCCGGTCATCGGTGTCCGAGCGTTCGGCTCGGACAGCCCGCTCGTCTCACGGCACGTCGCGGCCGCCGTCCAGGGAATCCAGGATGCCGGGGTCGCCGCGTGCGCCAAGCACTACCCCGGTCACGGCGACACCCACCTCGACTCGCACCACGATCTGCCGCGGCTCACGCTCAGCGAAGAGGAGATCGCCGCGGTGCACCTGCCGCCCTTCGATGCGGCCGTCGCCGCGGGCGTGCGCACCATCATGACCGCGCACATCTGCGCGCCCAGCTGGGGCGAGGCCCCGGCGACCCTGAACGCTCTGGTGCTCGGGCGGCTTCGTGATGCCGGCTTCGACGGCGTGATCATCACCGACGCCCTCGACATGGCCGCGATCCGCGAGAGGGTCGGCATCGGCGGGGGAGCGGTGCAAGCGCTCGCCGCGGGCGCAGACCTGCTGTGCATCGGCAACCCCACGAACCCGGGCGAGGCCATGCTGCCCGACCAGGACGAGCGCGACTACCGCACCGCCCGCGATGCCATCGTGGCCGCGCTCCGCACCGGCGAGCTTCCCCGCGAGCGGGTCCAAGAGGCGGCCGGGCGGGTTCGGCGGCTGGCCGAAGCCATCCGGACGCGCAGCACACCGCCGCCGCGCCCGTTCGGTCCTGCCGCGATCGCCGACCGCGCCGTGACCGCGCGTGGCGGGTTCGCGCCGCTCGACGATGCGCCGACGACGGTGATCGACCTCCGGCGCGCGTCGAGCCTCGCCGTCGACAGCGCAGCCTCGCATGTGGCTCTCGCCCTCGCTGCGGGCGGGGATGTCGTCCGGCTGGACGCCTCCTCGGCATCCGACGCCGACATCGACACGGCCGCGGACCGCACCCGCCGTGGCCAGAGCGTGCTGCTCGCAGACCGACTGGACGATGAGTCCCCGCAGCGGACGGTGCTCGATCGCATCCGCGCGGCGCGCGGTGACCTCGTCACGGTCAACGTCGGCCTTCCGACTCCGGCGTCCTTTCCCGGCGCCGTCATCGATACGCGGGCAGCCAGTCTGCTCGCCGCCCAGGCCGCGCGTCGCGCGCTGCTGAACCCGCACAGGAACGAGAACCGATATGACCGATGAACAGCTGCGCCACACCCTCGGTACTCTGGCGACCGAACGGGTCGACCCCGCGTTCGCCGATCTCGACCTGCTCAGCACCGGCGAGCAGGTGGAGCTGATGGCCGAGCAGGGCGTCGTGGCGGCGCAGGCCGTGGCTGCTGAACGCGACAGCATCGCACGTGCTGTCGACGGCATCGTCGCGCGTCTGGTCCGTGGCGGGCGGCTGATGTACATCGGCGCGGGCACGGCGGGTCGGATGGGTGTGCTGGATGCCAGCGAGATCCCGCCGACGTACGGCACCGATCCGTCGCTGGTGACCGGTGTGATCGCCGGTGGCGAGCGGGCCCTGCGCAACGCGGTCGAGAACGCCGAGGACGACTTCGACGCCGGCGCGGCGGAAGGCGCGGCGCTCGGCCCGGACGATGCGATCGTCGGGCTGTCGGCATCCGGCCGCACCCCCTATGTCGTCGGTGCACTGCGCGCGGCGCGGGAGAGGGGCGCGTTCACCGTGAGCGTCGCCTGCAACAGCCCGGCCGAGATCTCACGAGACGCAGACGTGTCGATCGAGGTCGTCGTCGGCCCTGAGGTGGTCGCCGGCTCCACACGGCTGAAAGCAGGAACCGCGCAGAAGCTCGTGCTGAACACCCTGTCGACCCTGGCGATGGTGCAGTCGGGCAAGGTCTACGGCAACCTCATGGTCGACGTGCAGGCGACGAACGAGAAGCTCCGTCAGCGCGCGGTGCGCACGGTGATGCATGCCACCGGCTGCGCGGCGGAGGAGGCGGCTTCGGCGCTGCAGGCAGCGGACGGCTCGGTCAAGGTCGCGATCGCGATCGTCGTGACCGGAGCGGATGCTGTTCAGGCACGCGCGGCACTGGATGCCGCCGGCGGCCACCTCCGAGCGGCACTCGCGTCGGTGCCCGCCGAGCGTCCCGAGTAGCCGCCCCGACTAGGCTGGATGATCATGAACGACGCGCCGATCGGCATCTTCGACTCCGGGGTCGGCGGACTGACGGTCGCCCGGGCGATCCGCGCGCAGCTGCCCCGTGAGTCGCTGGTGTACATCGGTGACACCGCGCACTCGCCGTACGGGCCGAAGCCCATCGCTGACGTGCGCCGGTACAGCCTCGAGGTGCTCGACACCCTCGTCGACCAGGGCGTGAAGATGCTCGTGATCGCGTGCAACACGGCATCCGCCGCCATGCTCCGCGACGCGCGCGAGAGGTACGACGTGCCGGTTGTCGAGGTGATCGGGCCCGCGGTGCGGCGGGCGGTGTCGACGACGCGCAACGGCCGCATCGGTGTGATCGGAACCGTCGGCACCATCGCGTCGCGCGCATACCAGGACATGCTCGAGGTCAGCAGCCGCCTGGAGGTCTTCACCGCGGCCTGCCCGCGGTTTGTCGAGTTCGTCGAGGCGGGGATCACCGGCACCCCGGAGGTGCTCGCCGTCGCCGAGGAGTACCTGTCGCCACTGCGGGATGCCGGTGTCGACACGCTCGTGCTCGGATGCACCCACTACCCGTTCCTGCGCGGAGCGATCAGCTACGTGATGGGAGACGGCGTCGCGCTCGTCTCCAGCGACGACGAGACCGCCGCGGACGTCTATCGCGAACTGGTGGGTCGCGGCCTGCTGGCGCCGCAGGATGCCGTCGCCAGCTACGTCTACGAGGCGACCGGCGAATCCGCCGACGACTTCACCGCCCTGGCCAACCGGCTGATGGGCCGCGAGGTGCGCGACGTGCAGCTCGTGCAGACCGGTGTCATCAGCCTTCCCGACCTGAGCGAAGCAGACCGGGCCTGAGAACGCCATCGAAAGTAGGGACACCATGTCAGACATCGTCCGGGCCGACGGCCGCGCCACCGACCAGCTGCGTGAGGTCACGATCGAGCGGGGCTGGTCTGCGCACGCCGAGGGCTCGGCGCTGATCAGCTTCGGCGGCACGAAGGTGCTCTGCACGGCATCGTTCACCAACGGGGTGCCGCGCTGGCTGAGCGGCAAGGGCAAGGGGTGGGTGACCGCGGAGTACGCCATGCTGCCGCGTGCGACGAACAGCCGCAACGACCGGGAGAGCGTGAAGGGCCGCAT
>JAPSIX010000253.1 GCA_031178475.1 Microbacterium sp.
GCAGACCACCCCGCCGGCGCGCATCGTGGTGGTCGACGCGTCGCCCGACACCGACACGGCCACCGTGGTGGAGGAGTTCCCCGGGGTCGACTACCGGCGCAACGACCTCGGCGTGGGCACCCTCGCCGCATCGCGGGCGATCGGATCGGTCGATGCCGGGGAGGATGTCGTGGCGTTCATCGACGATGACGCGTACGCCGAGCCGCAGTGGCTCGAGCGCCTGCTGGCGGCGTATGAGCCCGACGACGTCGGCGCGGTCGGCGGGCGCGCGCGCAACGGTCGCGACGGTGAGGAGACCGAGGGCCTCGACCGCATCGGGCGGTTCCTTCCCGATGGCCGGCTCACCGGCAACTTCGCCGCCGACCCCGCTCGCACGGTGCAGGTCGACCACATGCTCGGCGCCAACATGTCGGTGCGCTCCACTGTGCTGCGCGAGATCGGCGGCATCCACGACTACTATCCGGGCACCTGCCTGCGGGAGGACAGCGACCTCTCCCTTCGCGTGCGCAAGGCCGGCTATCGGATCGTCTACGCGCCCGATGCCGTCGTGCTGCACGTGGCCGGCGACTACGCCAAGGGCAGGCGCTTCGATCTGCGCTACCGGTTCTACGGAGCGCGCAACCACGTCGTCCTGCTCCGGACGACGCTCGGCTGGACCGACCCGCACCTGGCGCGGTACCTGCTCTCGACCGGCGGTCGCATCCTCGCCGAATCCGTCTCGGGCATCACCGGGTGGCGCGCGAAGACGGGCGCGACGGCGCGGCTGCGTGCGCTCGCCGGTGGTGTGACGCGTGCAGCCGCCGACCTCGCCGGCACGCTGGCGGGCCTCTGCGCAGGCGTTCGCCCCCACGACCGCGCCCACGAGATCAACCGCTCCCTGCGGGCGGCGGCACCATGAGCACGATGGATGCAGCGGGAGCCGGGCAATCACAGCCCGGGGTGAGCATCGTGCTCGCCCTGGGACATGACAGCCCGTACCTGGCCGAGGCGCTGGAAAGCGTGCGCGCACAGACCTACACCGACTGGGAGCTGATCGTCGTCGACAACGGCGCCCTGCACCCGGAACGGGTCCGAGCACTCGTCGCGGCCGACCCGCGCATGTCGATGATCATGATCGACCATTCCGCCACCGCGGGCATCGCCCGCAACATCGGCGTCTCGCGCACAAGCGCGCCGCTCATCACCCTGCTCGACGACGACGACGTCTGGGTGCCCACTCGGCTCGCTGAGCACGTGGCACGGCACCGACGGCATCCCGATGCGCCGGCCTCGTTCTCGGGCTACTGGCACATGGACGCCGACGGGAACCGGTTCGGCGTCGACTGGCGCTCGCGCCAGACGCCGGCCGCCGACATCCTGCGCGGCGCCGCGCCGACCCCGCTCGGCCCCACGCTCATGTTCCGCCGGGAGGATTTCATCGCCATCGGCGGGCACAGCTCGGAGATCCCGATCCTCGTCGACTTCGAGCTCGGACTGCGTCTCGCGCTGCGCGGTGACCTGATCTACATCGACGAGCTGCTCGTCGGCTACCGTCGGCACTCGTCGAACATGACGTCCATGGCGCCGGCGAACGTCCGCCTGCGCCGCCGCGCCATGGAGGACATGATCGACCGGCAGCGCTGGGCCGCTCGGGGACGCAAGGCACCCGACATCGAGCAGCACTTCAGCGAGCGGCTGGTGCGCTACCGGCGCTCCGAGGCGAGGATCGCGGGCGCCGACCTGCCCCGGCAGCTGCGGCGGCGCCACCTGGGTGACGCCATGAAGGGTGCCCTGTGGGGTCTGCGCCGCGCCCCTGGTTCGTTCCTGCGCGGGCTGGCGAGCACCCTGGTGGGGCGCTTGCGCCGGGGTCAGTGAAATCCCTCCAGCGCGACCCAGCGCGGGTCGAGCTGATGAGCACTGGTGTCGGCGAACAACCGGCTGTGGAACAGCGGCATCACCATCTCGGCGTCGTACCAGAGATAGTCCGCGACATACGCACCCCAATAGGTGAACGTGGAGTTCATGCCGATGAGACGCCGGGTGCCGGCCACCGCGAGGAAGTTCGCCGCAGGATCAGGGTCCGCGTACGCGATGTCCGCCGTGTGAGGCAGGAGCGCTTCGACGTTCTGACGGCACCAGTCGGCGTCGTCCGAGACGACCAGCACGTCCCGCACCTCGTCGAAGCGCTCGAGCGCCGCTGCCAGGTAGCCGAGCTGGTCGAAGCCGTACCGGGCGCGCAGTTCCGGGCGGGCGTAGTAGTCGCCCCGGCGGACGTTGATCACGAGCCTGTCACGCGGCCCCCGTTCGACGCGGTCGGCGAGCGCATCACGGATGAAGGCCCGCAGACTCTCGCGGGTGTAGTCCGAACCGAACACCTGGCGCCAGTCCTTGTCGTTCCAGTCCCGGCGATCGTGGAACCGCAACTCACCCCTGGTGACGGTCAGCTCGCGCAGTGCGGGGAAGACGGCGAACCAGGGATCCATCCCGGGTGCCTCCAGCACTCGGGTCGGCTGCCCCGCAGCGGTGCGCTGGTGCGCATCAAGCCACAGGTACAGCCAGTTGCCGAACCGCAG
>JAPSIX010000003.1 GCA_031178475.1 Microbacterium sp.
TTCGGCACAGTCAATCGCGTGCTCATGCGGAGATCTCCTTCTTGCCGAACCGCTTCTCGTTTCGCTTCGCCCGTTCCACCACCGAGTGGGATGCCGCGCTCCTCAGATACGCGGTGAGCCCATGCCGACCACCCTCGCGACCGTAACCGGACTCCTTGTACCCGCCGAACGGGCTCGCCGGATCGAACCGGTTGAAGGTGTTGGCCCACACGACACCGGCGCGCAGCCGGTCGGCGACGGCGAGGATGCGCGACCCCTTGTCAGACCAGATTCCGGCCGACAGTCCGTACGGGGTGTTGTTGGCCTTCGCGATCGCCTCGGCGGGAGTACGGAAGGTCAGCACCGATAGCACCGGGCCGAACACCTCGTCGCGGGCGATCCGGTGCGAGGCCTCGACACCGGTGAAGATGGTCGGGGCGAACCAGAAGCCCTTCTCGGGAATCGCGCAGTCGGCCGTCCAGCGCTCGGCGCCCTCGGCCTCGCCGATGTCGCTCAGTTCGCGGATGCGCTCGAGTTGTGCGGCAGAGTTGATCGCGCCGATGTCGGTGTTCTTGTCCAGCGGGTCGCCAAGCCGCAGAGTCGACAGGCGGTGCTTGAGCCGATCGATCACCTCGTCATGGATCGATTCCTGCACGAGCAGCCGACTGCCGGCGCAGCAGACGTGCCCCTGATTGAAGAAGATGCCGTTGACGATCCCCTCGATGGCCTGGTCGATCGGCGCATCGTCGAAGACGATGTTCGCGGCCTTGCCACCGAGCTCGAGTGTCACCTTCTTGTGCGTACCCGCGACCGCCTTCGCGATGTCGCGGCCGACGCCGGTGGAGCCGGTGAAGGCCACCTTGTCGACATCCGGATGCCGCACGATCGCGGATCCGGTGCCACCGGCGCCCGTGACGATGTTGACGACACCCGGGGGCAGGTCCGCCTGCTGCAGGATCTCGGCGAAGATCAGCGCCGAGAGGGGTGTCGTCTCAGCCGGCTTGAGCACGACGGTGTTGCCGGCGGCGAGAGCAGGAGCGAGCTTCCACGCGAGCATGAGCAGCGGGAAGTTCCACGGGATGACCTGACCAGCCACGCCCAGCGCACGCGGGTTCGCCCCGAGGCCGGCGTAGTCGAGCTTGTCCGCCCAGCCGGCGTAGTAGAAGAACCACGACGCCACAAGCGGCACATCGACATCACGACTCTCCTTGATGGGCTTGCCGTTGTCGAGGCTCTCGGCCACGGCCAGCTCGCGGGCGCGCTCCTGCACGAGGCGAGCGATGCGGAACAGGTACTTACCGCGGTCGCGGCCGCTCATCTTCGACCACACCTTGTCGTGCGCGCGGCGCGCGGCCGCGACGGCACGGTCGACGTCCTCATCGCTGGCCGAAGCGATCTCGGCGATGGGGCTCTCGTCAGCCGGTGAGATGGTGCGGAAGCTCGGTCCCGTGCCGTCGACGAACTCGCCGTCGATGAACAGCCCGTAGCTGTCGCGCAGGTTGAGGATCGCCTTCGACTCGGGGGCCGGAGCGTATTCCAGGAATGACATGTTTATCGTTGTCCTTTCGCCGCTTCGCGGCGGCAAACTGGTTGCTGAGCTTGTCGAAGCATTAGTCGATCGTCAGGTAGTCGGCGCCGGAGTAATGTCCGGTCGTGATCTTCTGCCGCTGCAGCAGCACGTCGTTGAGCAGGCTGGATGCGCCGAACCGGAACAGGTGCGGCTGAAGCCATTCCTCCCCTGCCGTCTCGGCGACCGTCACGAGGTATTTGATGGCGTCCTTCGACGATCGGATGCCGCCGGCGGGCTTCACACCGATCTTCTCCCCCGTCGCCCGGTGCCAGTCGCGCACCGTCTCGAGCATGAGCAGCGTCGTCGGCAGGGTCGCAGCCGGCTGCACTTTGCCTGTCGAGGTCTTGATGAAGTCGCCTCCCGCGAGGATCGACAGCCACGAGGCGCGCTTGATGTTGTCGTAGGTGTTCAGCTCACCGGTTTCCATGATGACCTTGAGCGACGCGTACGTGCCGTCCTCGCGGCGGCACGCCTCCTTGACCCGAGCGATCTGGTCGAACACGAACCCGTAGCGCCCCTCCAGGAAGGCGCCGCGGTCGATGACCATGTCGATCTCGTCGGCGCCGGCAGCGACGGCATCCGCAGTGTCGGCCAATTTGATGTCCAGCGAGGAGCGCCCTGACGGGAACGCCGTGGCGACGGCTGCAACCGAGATGAGCCCGTCGTCGGGATCGCCGTGCATGGTCCCGAGCGCCTCCACGGCGTGGCCGACCATGTCGCCGTACACGCAGACCGCCGCGACCCGCGGACAGGCGGGGTCCGACGCATCCGGTGTCTTCGCCTTCGAGACCAGCGAGCGGACCTTGCCCGCGGTGTCCGCGCCTTCAAGGGTGGTGAGGTCGATCAGAGAAATGATCTTGTCGAGCGCCCACGCCTTCGAGCTGGTCTTGATCGATCGGGTGCCGAGCGCTGCGGCGCGCTGCTCCAGCCCCACGGCATCCACTCCGGGCAGGCCGTGCAGGAACCGGCGCAGGGTCGCGTCGTCGGGCTCACCGCCCAGCACGTCCAGCACGCCTCGGCGTGTGAGTTCCTTGGTCGTCATCGTTCCTCCAGCAGTGCTCGGGCGGTGTTCTCGTCGGTGATGATCACGGTGCACAGGCCGTTGCTGACGACTGTACGCGCGATGTCGTGCTTGGCGTCCCCCGCGGTGACGAAGATCGCGCGACGCGCGCCGCGGAGGCGGTCAAGACCGACTCCGACGGTGCGCTCGTCGAGTGCGGGATCGACCACGTTGCCATCCCCGTCGACGTAGCGGCCGAGCAGGTCGCCCACCGCGCCACGACGAGCCAGCTCGGCGACGTCCTCCTCGGCGAGGTAGCCGTGCTCGACGTGAGCCGACGTGCGGTCCGCGGGCCCTGCGGAGAAGAGGAAGGCGTCGGCGTTCGCCGCCTGATCGAGGATGCCGGCGACGGTGCGATCGGATTCGATCGCCCGCTTGGTCTCGACCCGCTCGAGGATCGCGGGGCTGGGAAGCAGCACAACCTGGCCTGATGCCCGCTGGGCGATCGTGGCGGCCAGGCTCGCAGCTCCCCCGGAACGGCGGTTCAGGCTCACTCCTCCGTTGGCCTGCACGACGGTGACGCCGTTCGCCCAGCCGTCGGGCAGCGCCTCGGCGACCGCTGTGAGCGTGCGGCCCCAGCTGACGGCGAGCGTGCGCGGCACCGGACGGAGCGCGGCGAGGTGGTCGGCGGCGGCCTGAGCGACCCGGTCCAGTTCGGTGCCGGGCTCGTCCGGCGCGGGCACGACCACGGCATCCGCGAGCCCGAACCGAACGGCGAGCTCGCGTTCGAGACCGAGTCGTCGCGCCCGAGGGTGCACGATCTCGATGCGCACGATGCCGCGTTCACGCGCCTGGGTCAGCAGGCGCCCGGCCTTCCAGCGCGAGATCTTCAGGAGGGCGCCGATCTCGTCCTGCGTCTTGCCCTCGTCGTAGTACAGCTCTGCCACCCGCACCGAGAGCAGTTCGTCATCCACGGCATCCTCCTTCCGCACTCCAGCGTAGAAGGATCCCGCCACAAGCGCACGGCCATGCGCATATGAGCAGTGGATGCCGGATGCTGTGCACATCCGCTGTCCGGCATCCGAACCGCCTGCAGACGCAGCGACGCCCCCTCCCTGTCCGGAAGGGGGCGTCGCTGAGCGTGTCAGACTCGCTTGCGGCTCGTGAGCACCTGATCGACGATGCCGTATGCACGCGCGTCCTCAGCCGAGAGGATCTTGTCGCGGTCGATGTCGCGGTTGACCTCCTCAGCGGACTTGTGCGTGTGCTTGGCCAGAGTCTCCTCCAGCCAAGTGCGCATACGCAGGATCTCGGCCGCCTGAATCTCGATGTCCGAGGCCTGTCCGTGACCGGCTTCACCCATCGCCGGCTGGTGGATCAGCACTCGGGCGTTCGGAAGCGCCAGTCGCTTGCCGGGGGTGCCTGCGGCGAGCAGCACTGCCGCGGCCGATGCGGCCTGGCCGAGCACGACGGTCTGGATCTGCGGCGCCACGTACTGCATGGTGTCGTAGATCGCCGTCATGGCGGTGAAGGATCCGCCGGGCGAGTTGATGTACATCGTGATGTCGCGCTCGGAGTCCTGGCTCTCGAGCACGAGCAGCTGCGCCATCACGTCGTCCGCCGACGCGTCGTCGACCTGCACGCCGAGGAAGATCACGCGGTCTTCGAACAGCTTGTTGTAGGGGTCCTGGCGCTTGAAGCCGTAGGCCGTGCGCTCCTCGAACTGCGGGAGGATGTAGCGGCTCGAGGGCAGGTTTCCGGCAGCGCGGAAGGTGGGTGTGTACATGGTTCTCTTCCTGCCTTACTTGTCCGCGCCGGTTCCGCCGCCACCGGCGACGTCGCTGGCGTGCTCGCGGATGTGGTCCACGAATCCGTACTCCAGCGCCTCGTCGGCAGTGAACCAGCGGTCGCGATCGCCGTCGGCGTTGATCTGCTCCACACTCTTGCCAGTCTGGGCCGCGGTGATCTCGGCGAGGCGCTTCTTCATCGAGAGGATCAGCTGCGCCTGCGTCTGGATGTCGCTGGCCGTTCCGCCGAACCCGCCGTGCGGCTGGTGCAGCAGCACCCGCGCGTTGGGCGTGATGTAGCGCTTGCCCTTGGTGCCGCTGGTCAGAAGAAGCTGGCCCATTGAGGCGGCCATGCCGATCCCGACGGTGACGATGTCGTTCGGCACGAACTGCATGGTGTCGTAGATCGCCATGCCGGCCGTGATCGAGCCACCGGGAGAGTTGATGTAGAGGTAGATGTCCTTCTCGGCGTCCTCGGCGGCGAGAAGGAGGATCTTGGCGCAGATCTCGTTCGCGTTGTCATCCCGCACCTCAGAGCCCAGCCAGATGATTCGGTCCTTCAGCAGCCTGTCGAAGACGCTTGTCGCGACCAGGGGTTCAGCCATGTCAGCTCCTGTTTCCGTGTTTCGGTGATTCGAATCTACCGGCGGCGCCCGGCGCGGCCGGTCGTGTTCGCCGTCGGCATATCAGCGTGGCGGGCACATCTCCTGCGCATAGCCGTTCACCGAGCGGCTGTAACGGGGCAGGTGCGGGGCGAGGGTCTGCAGCGCAATCGACGCGGCGGCGAGCGGGTCGCCCGCCGTGGCAAGCGACAAAGCGTAGAACGCGGATGCCGCATCGGCCAGTGGCCCACCTCGCTCGCGCTCCGCGCGGAGCAGGTCGAGGCTTTCGGCGACTCGGCCGAGGTTGCGCAGCGTGCTCGCCAGCTGAATGACGGCCTGCGCGCGGGTGTCCTCGGGCAGCCCGAGCGCGAGCGCCTCGCGGTACAGCGGCTCTGCCTGCTGCTCGAGTCCGGCCGAGTCGCGCGCGCCGGCCCGTTCGAACAGCGCAATCGCTTCGTCGCCGCTCTCTGCGGCGAGGACGTCGATCTTGTGCACGCGCTCGGCGTCACTCAGGGATGCGTCCGCCCAGATCGCGTCGACGCGAGCCTGCCAGTTCTCCATCTCACCTCCAGAGACGAGGAAAGGCGGATGCCGCAGCACCCGCCTTTCCGTCGATGATCTGCGATCACTCGGCCTTGTCGGCGTCGTCCTTCTTCTTGGTCTTCTTCTTCGCAGCCGGCTTCTCCTCGGCGGGAGCGTCCTCGGCGGGAGCGTCCTCGGCCGGGACGTCCTCAGCGGGGGCGTCGGTGCCGGCATCCGCTGCCTCGTCGTCGTCACCGATGACCGGCGACAGGTCGACGGGGTTGCCGTTGGTGTCGACGACCTTCACCTTGCCGAGTGCGACGGCGAGAGCCTTGTTGCGCGCGACCTCGCCGACAAGCGCGGGGAGCTGACCGGCGCCCTGCAGCGCCTCGACGAACTCCTGGGGAGCCATGCCGTACTGGGCTGCGGACTGGATGAGGTACTCGCTGAGTTCCTCCTGCGAGACCTGCACGTTCGCGTCCTCGGCGATCGTGTCGAGCAGCACCTGCGTGCGGAACTGCTTCTCGCTCGCCTCGGTGACCTCGGCGCGGTGCTCGTCGTCCTCGAGGCGCCCCTCGCCCTCAAGGTGATTGTGCACCTCGTCTTCGATGAGCTTCGGCGGAACCGGGATCTCGATCTTCTCGAGCAGCGCCTCGATCAGCTTGTCGCGCGCAGCGGAACCCTGCGTGAAGACGCTCTGCTGCGCGACCCGCTCGGCGAGGCTGGCACGCAGCTCGTCGATCGTGTCGAACTCGCTGGCCATCTGCGCGAAGTCGTCATCTGCCTCGGGCAGCTCGCGCTCCTTGACGGCCTTGACGGTGACAGCGACCTCAGCCTCCTCGCCGGCGTGGTCGCCGCCGACGAGCTTGGAGCGGAACGTGGTCTGCTCACCGGCGGTGAGCGAGTCGATCGCCTCGTCGATGCCCTCGAGCAGCTCGCCCGAGCCGACCTCGTAGGACACGCCGTCTGCGCGGTCGATCTCGTTGCCATCGATCGAGGCGGTCAGGTCGAGCTCGACGAAGTCGCCCTTGGCGGCGGGACGGTCAACCGGGATCAGGGTGCCGAAGCGAGCGCGCAGGCGATCGAGCTCCTCGTCGATCGCGGCCTCGTCGGTCTCGACGGCGTCGACGGTGAGGGTGATGTCGGACAGATCGGGAAGTTCGACCTCGGGGCGCACATCGACCTCGATGTCGACGAGCAGGTCACCCGAGAAATCCTTCTCGCTCGGCCACTGGGTGATGTCGGCGGAGGGGCGGCCGACCATGCGCACCTTGTGCTCTGCTGCGGCCTCGCGGAAGAACCCGTCGAGTCCCTCGTTCACGGCGTGCTCGATGACCGCACCGCGACCGATCCGCTGGTCGATGATCGGAGCCGGAACCTTGCCCTTGCGGAAGCCGGGGATCTGCACGTCCTGAGCGATGTGCTCGTACGCGTGCTCGATGCTGGGCTTGAGGTCTTCCGGGGTGACCGTGATGCTGAGCTTCACCCGAGTCGGGGACAGCTTCTCGACGGTGCTGTTGGCCATACTGGTCTGTTCTCCTTGTGGTTTCCGCGCAGCGGCGCGGTCGTGAAGTCTGGGGGTCATGGTCGGGGCGACAGGATTTGAACCTGCGACCTCCCGCTCCCAAAGCGGGCGCTCTACCAAGCTGAGCTACGCCCCGGTTGAACCCGCGCGCACGGGAACGGCCTCCACGAGTCTAACGGACAGCAGGGCCTTCGCTGTCCGCTATGCTTTACAGGTCGGTCTGTTCGACTGAGACGACCGATGCGGGGCTGTAGCTTAATGGTAAAGCCTTAGTCTTCCAAACTAATGACGCGGGTTCGATTCCCGTCAGCCCCTCCAACTGTTGAAGGCCTTCACCGTCCGGTGGAGGCCTTCTTTCGCCACATCCCGCTCCGACGCACGGCTCTGCGGACGGGTTTCGCACTTTCCGCGCACGCAAGAACCCCGAGGCGCGATGCCCCGGGGTTCTTGCGATGAGAGCGCTCAGCTCTGGCCGCGGCGCTCGCGCAGCTGTGTGAGCGCGTCCTGGAGAAGCTGCTCGGCTTCCTCCTCGGTACGGCGCTCCTTCACGTAGGCGAGGTGCGTCTTGTACGGCTCGGCCTTCGCGAGGGCAGGAGGGTTGTCCTTGTCGCGCCCAGCCGGCAGACCACTGTGCGGGTGGTCGATGATGTCCGGGATCTCCTCCTCAGGCAGACCGGCGGCGAAGTAGCGCACGGTCTCGTTGCCGAGCCCGTCCCAGTACGACACGGCGATGCGGTCGGCGTGATAGCCGTGGTCCTGCTCGCCCATCGGACCGGAACCCACACGGGTTCCGCGGATCGCGTTGCCTCCGGTAGCCATCAGATCACCTGGAATTTCGTGATGAGCCCGAGGGCGACGATCGACACGAACCATACGAGCGCCAGCACGACCGTGAACCGGTTGAGGTTGCGCTCGGCCAGGCCGGAAGAGCCGACCGCTGCCGACATGCCACCCCCGAACATGTCGGAGAGGCCGCCACCGCGGCCCTTGTGGAGAAGGATGAGGAGCGTCAGCAGCACGCTGCTGATACCCAGCAGAACCTGCAGAACGAACTCGAGAACCTGCACGAGAAGAAGCCTTTCACGGTGGACCGAGCGGTCCACCTGACGGTCAATTATAGGACGGGCGGCGGATCAGCCGCCCCGCCACGCTCAGACGCCGACGTGCTTCTCGAAGCGGACGATCGCTGCGAACTCGTCGACGACGAGGCTCGCCCCGCCCACAAGTGCGCCGTCGACGTCCGGCTCGCGCATGAAGCTGGCGATGTTCCCCGACTTCACGGACCCGCCGTAGAGCACACGCGTCCGGGCCGCAGCATCCTCGTCAAGGGCGCTCGCGAGCACCTTGCGCAGGGCTGCGCAGACGTCCTGCGCCTGCGACGGGGTCGCGGCCTGGCCGGATCCGATCGCCCAGACCGGCTCGTAGGCCACGACGACGTCCGACGACGCCGACACTCCGTCGAGCGCCTTCGCGAGCTGGTCGGCGGGAACGGCGCTCGCACCGAATCGCTCGAGGTCCTCGGCGGTCTCACCGATGCAGATCACCGGAACGAGTCCGCTGCGGATCGCTGCCTTGACCTTCGCGTTCACGATCTCGTCGCTCTCGGCGTGGTACTCCCGGCGCTCGGAGTGGCCGATGAGGACGTACTTCACGCCGAGCTTCGTGAGGAACGCGCCGGATACCTCGCCGGTGTAGGCGCCGGAGTCGTGCGCGGACAGGTCCTGGGCGCCGAGGGCGAACGGAATCTTGTCCGCGTCGATCAGCGTCTGCACACTGCGGATGTCGGTGAACGGAGGGAACACCGCCACCTCGACGGAGTCGCCCTCGTGCCCGGCATCCTTCAGCGTCCAGTGCAGCTTCTGCACCGTCGCGACCGCCTGCAGGTGGTCGAGGTTCATCTTCCAGTTGCCCGCGATCAGCGGGGTCCGGGTCGTCACTGCCATCCGAGGACCTCCAGTCCAGGTAGCTTCTTGCCCTCGAGGAACTCGAGGCTGGCCCCACCGCCTGTGGAGATGTGGCCGAACTGCTCGTCGTCGAAGCCGAGCTGACGCACAGCGGCGGCGGAGTCGCCACCGCCGACCACGGCCAGCCCGTCGACCTCGGTCAGCGCCTGCGCGACAGCCTTGGTTCCGGCGGCGAAGGCGGGGAACTCGAAGACGCCCATCGGGCCGTTCCAGAAAACCGTCTTGGACGCGCGGATCGCCTCGGCGAAACGCTTCGCCGTCTCCGGACCGACGTCGAGACCGATGCCCGACGCCCCGAACGCGGTCTGCTCGATGGCATCCGCGGCGGCGACCTCGTGCTCAGCATCCGCGGCGAAGCCCGATGCGACGACGACATCCGTCGGCAGCACGATCTCGACGCCGCGCTCCTTCGCTTCGGCGATGTAGCCGCGCACCGTGTCGAGCTGGTCTTCCTCGAGAAGGCTGGATGCCACGGCGTGGCCCTCCGCGGCGAGGAAGGTGAACAGCATCCCGCCACCGACCAGCAGACGGTTCACGCGCGGCAGCAGGTGCGCGATCACGCCGAGCTTGTCGCTGACCTTCGAGCCGCCGAGCACCACCGTGTAGGGGCGCTCGGGCTTCTCGGTGAGCCGGTCGAGCACGTCCAGCTCGGTCGCGATCAGCAGCCCGGCGGCCGAGGGCCGCGCCTCGGCGAGTTCATACACGCTCGCCTGCTTGCGGTGCACCACACCGAATCCGTCCGACACCATGGCGTCGGCGAACTCGGCAAGCTGCGCGGCGAACGCCTCGCGCTCACCGGCATCCTTCGCCGTCTCGCCTGGATTGAAGCGCAGGTTCTCGAGCACGACGACGCCGCCGTCCTCCAGTGCTGCGACCGCCTCACGCGCCGACGTCCCGACCGTGTCGCGCGCGAACGCGACCGGCTTGCCGAGCAGCTCTGACAGCCGCTGCGCCACGGGGGCCAGGCTGTACTGCGGGTCGGGAGCGCCGTCGGGGCGTCCCAGGTGCGAGCACACGATCACTCGTGCGCCGGCGTTGATGAGGGTGTTCAGAGTCGGCAGCGAGGCGCGAACGCGGCCATCGTCCGTGATGACGCCGTCCCGCAGGGGGACGTTCAGGTCACAACGGACGATGACGCGCTTGCCTTCAAGCGACCCCAGCGTGTCGAGGGTGCGCAGTGTCATCTGATCAGAGACGCTCGGCGACGTACTCGGTCAGGTCGACGAGGCGGTTCGAGTAGCCCCACTCGTTGTCGTACCAGCTGGAGACCTTGACCAGGTTGCCGCTGACGTTGGTGAGGGTGGAGTCGAAGATCGACGAGTGCGGGTTGTGCACGATGTCGCTCGAGACGATCTGGTCCTCGTTGTACTGCAGGTAGCCGGCCAGGCGACCGTCGGCAGCGGCCTTCTTGTAGGCCTCGTTGACCTCGTCGACGGTGAGGTCGTCGCGGTCGGTGATGAGGGTCAGGTCGACGATGGAGCCCGTGGGCACCGGCACGCGGTAGGAAGAACCGCTGAGCTTGCCGTTCAGCTCGGGCAGCACCAGACCGATGGCCTTGGCCGCACCGGTCGAAGCGGGCGTGATGTTGATCGCGGCGCCGCGGGCACGACGCAGGTCCTTGTGCGGGCCGTCCTGCAGGTTCTGGTCTGCGGTGTACGCGTGCGCGGTCATCATGAAGCCGCGCTCGATGCCGAACGCGTCGTTGAAGACCTTGGCCAGCGGCGCGAGGCAGTTCGTGGTGCACGACGCGTTGGAGATGACGTGGTCGGTCTCCGGGTTGTAGGTCTCCTCGTTGACGCCCATGACGATCGTCGCGTCGTCGCCGGTGGCGGGTGCGGAGATGAGGACCTTCTTGGCGCCGGCGTCGATGTGCTTCTTCGCGAGCTCGGCCTTGGTGAAGAAGCCGGTCGACTCGATGACGATGTCGACGCCCAGCTCACCCCACGGGAGGTTCGCGGGCTCGCGCTCGGCGAACGCCTTGATGGTCTTGCCGTTGACCGTGATGCTCTCGTCGTCGAAGCTCACCTCGGCGTCGAGCACGCCGCTGACGGAGTCGTACTTGAGCAGGTGCGCCAGCGTCTCGTTGTCGGTGAGGTCGTTGACGGCGACGATCTCGAGGTCTGCGTTCTGCGCGAGGGCCGCGCGAAGGTAGTTACGTCCGATACGACCGAAGCCGTTGATACCGATCTTGACAGACACTGCGGTCTCCTGTGTCTCGTGCGCGTACTGCGCGTTTTGTTCAGGGATGCTGTGGACAACGGCGTCCCGACGGGCACTTCGCCCATCGGGACGCCCGTCTTGATTACGACAGTACCAGCAGCCCCGCGGTCTTCTCGCGGGCCGTTTCGAACCGCTGAGCGACGTTCTGCCAGTTCGCGATGTTCCACGAGGCCTTCACGTAGTCGGCCTTGACGTTGAGGTAGTCGAGGTAGAACGCGTGCTCCCACATGTCCAGCTGGAACAGCGGGACGGTGCCCTGAGCGGTGTTCGACTGCTGGTCGAACAGCTGCTGGATGATGAGGCGCGCGCCGATCGGGTCCCAGCTGAGCACCGCCCATCCGGAGCCCTGGATGCCGGTTGCCGCGGCCGTGAAGTGTGCCTGGAACTTCTCGAACGAGCCGAAGAACTCGTCGATCGCTGCCTTCAGTTCACCCTCGGGCTGTCCGCCGCCCTCCGGCGACAGGTTGGTCCAGAAGATCGAGTGGTTGACGTGCCCGCCGAGGTTGAACGCCAGGTCCTTCTCGAGCTTGTTCACGTTCGCGAGGTTGCCGCTCTCGCGCGCTTCGGCGAGCTGCTCGAGGGCGGTGTTCGCGCCCGCCACGTACGTCGCGTGGTGCTTGTCATGGTGCAGTTCCATGATCTTCGCGCTGATGTGAGGCTCGAGGGCCGCGTAGTCGTAGGGAAGGTCGGGGAGCGTGTAGGTCGCCATGTCGATTTCATCCAATCCGCGCCGCGCCGCGGCGCTTGCCGATTCCCTGCACCGCCGAAGTGCGTCGCAGGGCAGACGTTTCACATCCTACTGACGCCAACGCGACCCGGCAGGGGAACCTTCCCCGATGGCGAACACTCAGGCGCTAGTCGTCCAGTCCGGCGGGCACGGCGGCCTCCGTGCCGGGGATGCCCTGCTGCTGCGCGCGCTTGTCGGCCATCGCGAGCAGCCGGCGGATGCGACCGGCGACGGCGTCTTTCGTCAGCGGCGGGTCGGCGTGGTGGCCGAGTTCGTCGAGGCTCGCGTCTCGGTGGGCCAAGCGCAGGTCGCCCGCCATGCGCAGGTGATCGGGCACCTGGTCCCCGAGGATCTCCAAAGCGCGCTCCACCCGGGCGCAGGCGGCGACGGCGGCCTGCGCCGACCGGCGCAGATTCGCGTCGTCGAAGTTCACCAGCCGGTTCACGCCGGCGCGCACCTCGCGGCGCTGGCGGAGCTCCTCCCAGGCGGCAGCGGTGCGGCGGGCGCCCATCGCGTTGAGCACCCCGCGGATCGCTTCGCCTTCGCGGACGACGACACGCGGCATCCCTCGGACTTCCCTCGCCTTGGCCGTCACACCGAGGCGGTGCGCGGCGCCGACGAGAGCCATGGCCGCCTCTCCCGACGGGCAGACGACCTCGAGCATCGCTGAGCGGCCTGGTTCACTGAGCGAGCCGGATGCCAGGAACGCACCGCGCCAGATCCCTGCGAGCTCATCCGGGGAGCCGGTGGTGAGGCGGTTGGGCAACCCGCGCACGGCGCGGCGACGGGCGTCGAGCAAGCCGGTCTGGCGCGCGAGGGTCTCCCCGGCCCCGATCACTCGCACGGCCCAGCGAGCGCCGTCGCCGGCACCGCTGGACTGCGCGCTGCTGGACTTCACCTGAGCGATCTCGGGGCGCACACCGTAGATCTCGGCGAGGTCGCGCGCGACGCGGCGAGCCAGCGTCTCGGCATCCACCTCAGCCTCGACGGCCACGCGGCCGGCGATGGAGTGCAGCCCACCGGCGAAGCGGAGAATGGTCGTCACCTCCGCGACGCGCACGGTCGGAGGCGCGTTGCGAATGCTGACCAGTTCTGCTTTGACGTCGGTGGTTAGTGCCACGAGACTCCCTCACTCTGCGCGCCGGTTCGCGGCGCAAGGGAATAGCCTACAAGGCCGACGACCGCGCGACGTGCGCGATCTGAAGCCCGGTCATTCCCGGCCCAGGTCGCGGTGGCGCACGTTGACCGCCACCCCGGGCACGTCGGCGAGACGCCGCGCCAGCTCCTCGGCTGTCGCCACCGAGCGGTGTTTGCCGCCGGTGCATCCGATCGCGACCGTCGAATGGCTCTTGTTCTCGCGCTGGTACCCCTCGAGTACCGGTCGCAGCGCGGTCGCGTACGCGTCGAGGAACTCGCCCGCGCCGGTTCGGGAGAGGACGTAGTCACGCACTTCCGCGTCCTGACCGGTGTGGTTGCGCAGTTCCTCCCTCCAGAACGGGTTCGGCAGGAATCGCATGTCGGCGACCAGGTCGACGTCGGTGGGGAGCCCGTACTTGAACCCGAAGCTGAGGATGGTCAGGCGATGCCGCGCTGCACCCTCCTCGGAGAAGAGTTCCGATACCTGCGTCGCCAGCTGGTGGATGTTCAGCGTCGACGTGTCGATGAGCACGTCGGCCGCTTCGCGCACCGGCCCCAGCCGGGATCTCTCACGACGGATGCCGTCCAGCAGCGTCCCGTCGCCCTGCAGCGGGTGCGGTCGGCGCACGGATTCGAAACGCCGGACGAGCACGTCGTCCGAGGCGTCGAGGAAAAGGACCTTCACCCCGCCGCGGGAGCGGAGCAGACGAGCCACGCCGGGGAAGTCATCGAAGAGGCCGCGTCCGCGAACGTCGACCACGGCGGCCACCTTCGGCAGGCTCCCGCCGCCCATGTCGGTGAGGTCGAGCAGGGGACGGAGGATCTGCGGTGGAAGGTTGTCGACGACGTACCAGCCCAGATCCTCGAGGGCGTTCGCGGCGGTGGTCCGGCCCGCTCCCGACATTCCGGTCACGATCAGGAATTCGCCCTTGGCGGCGGCCGTCATCGTGGTCTCCCTTCCTGAACGTCCAGCCTAGCCACTCGCGGTGACCGGCTGAGCCACCAGACGGCCGTGGATGGTCGCCGCGAGGACCGGACCGATGCCGTTGACCTCGGTGATCTGCTCGGGTGTCGCGGCTCTCAGCGCGGCCACGGAACCGAAGTGCTTCAGCAGCGCCTTGATCCGCGCTTCGCCGAGACCGGGGATCTCGCTGAGCACGGTCGCGATGTCACGCCTGCGGCGCTTGCGCTGGTGCGTGATCGCGAAGCGGTGCGCCTCGTCGCGCAGCCTCTGCACGAGGTACAGCGCTTCGCTCGTGCGCGGGAGGATCACGGGGTAGTCGTCGTCGGGCACCCAGATCTCCTCGAGACGCTTCGCGATGCCGCACAGCGCGATCTCAGGGTGGCCGCTGTCTCGCAGAGCGCGTGCGGCCGCCTGCACCTGCGGTTGCCCGCCATCGACGATGAGCAGCTGTGGCCGGTACGCGAACCGGGGCTTGCTGCGGCGCGTGCCCTCCACGGGCTCGTCACCCGTGACGTCCACGGTTCCCGCCTCGAAATCGTTCGTCGCGGCGCGCAGCGGGTCGGTGTCGAGGTGCGAGAGCCGGCGCCTGAGCACCTGATACATCGAGTCGGTGTCGTCCGTGGTCTCGCCGATGTTGAACGACCGGTACTGGTCCTTGCGCGGCAGACCGTCTTCGAACACCACCATCGAGGCGACGACGTTGGTCCCGCCGAGGTGCGAGATGTCGAAGCATTCGATGCGCAGCGGCGCCTCGTCCATGCCGATCGCCTCCTGCAGGTCAGTGAGGGCCTGCGTGCGCGAGACGTAGTCGCTGGTGCGGCGCATCTTGTGCCGCAGAAGCGCCTGCTGGGCGTTGAGGGTGGCGGTGCGCATGAGTTCGGCTCGCTGGCCGCGCTGCGCGACGGCGATCTCGACCTTGCGGCCGCGGCGCTCCCGCAGCCACTGCTCCAGTTCACGGGCGTCCTCCGGCAGGCTGGGAACGAGCACCCTGCGCGGCACGTCGGGGGCGTCACCGTAGGCCTGCTGCAGCACCTGATCGACCAGCTCGGGGCCGGAGATGTCGAGCTCCTTGTCGAGGGTCAGCGCCCGCACGCCGCGCACGCGCCCGCCGCGGATGACGAAGTGCTGCACGGCCGCCGACAGCTCGTCTTCGGCGATGCCGAACAGGTCGGCATCCTCATCCGCGGGAAGCACCAGCGCGCTCTTGCCGAGCACAGCCTCGATCGCGCCCAGCTTGTCGCGGTACTTCGCTGCGGCCTCGTAATCCATGGCCGCCGACGCCGCCAGCATCCGCTTGGTGAGGTCGCGGGTGAACCGTTCGTCGCCACCCGCCATGAACGCGATGAAGTCGTCGACCATCGCTCGGTGCTCGGCGATCGTGACCGTCATCGAGCACGGACCGCCGCACTTGCCGATCTGACCGGGAAAGCAGGGTCGGCCGGTCTGCATGGCCCGCTTGTAACTGGCGTCGCTGCAGGTGCGGATCGGGAATGCCTTCACCATCAGATCGATGGTCTCGTGCACGGCCCACACCTTCGGGTAGGGGCCGAAGTACCGGGCGCCGGGGATCTTTCTGTTGCGCGTCACCATCACGCGGGGCGCCTCGTCGGCGAGGGTGATCGCCATGAACGGGTAGGACTTGTCGTCGCGGTAGCGCACGTTGAACGGCGGATCGTATTCCTTGATCCACATGTACTCGAGCTGCAGAGAGTCGACGTCGGTGGCGACGACCGTCCATTCCACGGATGCCGCAGTGGTGACCATACGGCGGGTGCGCTCGTGCAGGGTGTGCAGCGGAGCGAAGTAGTTCGACAGCCGTTGGCGGAGGTTCTTCGCCTTGCCGACGTACAGCACCCGCCCGTTCGCGTCGCGAAAGCGATAGACGCCGGGGTCGGTCGGGATCTCGCCCACCCGCGGCTTGTAGGGCAGTACGTCCGCCATCAGCCCGCCTTGCGAGCCAGCTGACCGCTCCTCGAGTTGCCGGCGCCGAGAATCTCGGCGAGGAACTGCCCGGTGTGGCTCTCGTCCACGCGTGCCACCTGCTCCGGTGTACCGGACGCGATGATCTGCCCACCGCCGGAGCCGCCCTCGGGGCCGAGATCGACCACCCAGTCGGCGGACTTGATGACGTCGAGGTTGTGCTCGATGACGACAACCGTGTTGCCCTTGTCGACCAGTCCGTTCAGCACCTCGAGCAGCTTGCGGACGTCCTCGAAGTGCAACCCGGTGGTGGGCTCGTCGAGCACGTAGATGCTGCGCCCGTTGCTGCGGCGCTGGAGTTCGGTGGCCAGCTTGACGCGCTGAGCCTCGCCGCCCGACAGGGTGGTCGCGGCCTGACCGAGACGGACGTAGCCGAGTCCGACGTCGACGAGAGTCTTCATGTACCGGTGGATCGCCTGGATCGGCTCGAAGAACTCGGCCGCTTCCTCGATCGGCATCTCCAGCACCTCGGCGATGTTCTTGCCCTTGTAGTGCACGGCGAGGGTGTCGCGGTTGTAGCGCTTGCCGTGGCAGACCTCGCAGTCGACGTACACGTCGGGCAGGAAGTTCATCTCGATCTTGATGGTTCCGTCGCCCGAGCACGCCTCGCAGCGGCCGCCCTTGACGTTGAAGCTGAATCGTCCGGGCTGGTAGCCGCGGACCTTCGCCTCCGGCGTCTCGGCGAACAGCGCCCGGATCCGGTCGAACACACCCGTGTAGGTCGCCGGGTTCGACCGCGGGGTGCGGCCGATCGGGGCCTGGTCGACGTGCACGACCTTGTCGAGGTTGTCGAGGCCTGTCACCCGGGTGTGCTTTCCGGGCACGGTGCGGGCGCCGTTCAGACGCGACGCGAGTACCTGATACAGGATGTCGTTCACCAGCGTCGACTTGCCCGAGCCGCTCACGCCCGTGACCGCGGTGAGCACACCGAGGGGGAACTCGGCCGTGACGTTCCTGAGGTTGTTCTCGCGCGCACCGACGACGCTCAGCATGCGCTTGCGATCGATCTTGCGCCGCTTCTTCGGCGTCTCGATCTCGCGCCGGCCGGAGAGGTAGTCGCCGGTGACCGAGTGAGTGTCGCCGAGCAGGGCGCTGTACGGTCCGGAGTGCACGACCTCTCCCCCGCCGACGCCCGCGCCCGGTCCGATGTCGACGACCCAATCGGCCGACTCGATGGTCTCCTCGTCGTGCTCGACGACGATCAGGGTGTTGCCGAGGTCGCGAAGCGTGAGGAGCGTCTGGATGAGCCGGCGGTTGTCGCGCTGGTGGAGGCCGATCGAGGGCTCGTCGAGCACGTACAGCACGCCGGTCAGGCCGGATCCGATCTGCGTGGCGAGCCGGATGCGCTGTGCCTCACCGCCCGAGAGCGAGCCTGCCGAGCGGCTCAGGTTCAGGTACGCGAGCCCCACCTGCAGCAGGAAGTCCAGCCGCACCCGGATCTCGCGCAGCACCTGGGCGGCGATCTTCGCCTCGCGATCGGTGAGCACGAGCTTCTCCATGAAAGCGCGGGCCTCGGCGAGACTGAGGTGCGACACCTCGGCGATGGAGTGCCCGTGCACGAGCACGGACAGCACCTCGGGCTTGAGGCGGTCGCCGTTGCAGACCGGGCACGGCACCTCGCGGAGGTACTCGCCCCAGCGGTTGCGCTGCGTATCGCTCTCGGCCTGCAGATACTGTCGCTCGATGTACGGCACGACGCCCTCGAAGCCCGAGGTGTACCGCATCTCACGGCCGTACCGGTTCTTCCACTTCACGCTGACCTTGTAGTTGTCGCCGCGCAGAACCGCCTCCTTCACATCGGAGTGCAGGTTGCGCCACGGGGTGTCGAGCGAGAAGTCGAGGTCGCGGGCGAGGCCTTCGAGCAGACGCTCGTAGTACTGGAAGAGACCCTTGCCCTGCGTGGTCCAAGGCAGGATGACGCCCTCCCGGATCGAGAGGTCCTCGTCACCGAGCATCAGGTCGACATCGACCGACATCCGCGTGCCGAGTCCGGAGCACGCGGGGCACGCACCGAACGGCGCGTTGAAGGAGAAGGTGCGCGGTTCGATCTCGGTCAGCGTGATGGGATGCCCGTTGGGGCACGCCAGCTTCTCGGAGAACGACTGCCACGCGGCATCCCCCTCCTCCTCGACGAAGTTGACCTGCATGACGCCGCCGGCGAGCCCGAGGGCGGTCTCGACCGAGTCGGTGACGCGACCGAGGTTGTCACCCGACGCCACGAGGCGGTCGACAACGACCGCGATGTCGTGCTTATAGCTCTTCTTGAGTGTCGGCGGTTCGGCGAGCTGGATGAGCTCTCCGTCCACGATCGCGCGGGAGTATCCCTTCGCGCCGAGCTCGCGGAACAGATCGACGAACTCGCCCTTCTTCTGGTTCACGACCGGCGCAACGATCTGATATCGGGTGCGCTCGGGCAGGTCCATGAGCTGATCGGCGATCTGCTGCACGGTCTGCCGCTGGATCTTCTCGCCGCACTCGGGACAGTGCGGAACGCCGATGCGCGCCCAGAGCAGCCGCATGTAGTCGTAGATCTCGGTGATCGTGCCCACCGTCGAGCGCGGGTTGCGGTTGGTCGACTTCTGGTCGATCGACACCGCGGGGCTGAGCCCCTCGATGAAGTCGACGTCGGGCCGGTCGACCTGCCCGAGGAACTGGCGAGCATAGGCGCTCAGCGACTCGACGTAACGGCGCTGACCCTCGGCGAAAATGGTGTCGAACGCGAGACTCGACTTGCCCGACCCGGACAGGCCGGTGAACACGACCAGCGAGTCGCGGGGGATGTCGATGTCGACGTTCTTGAGGTTGTGTACGCGGGCACCGCGGACACTGAGTTTGCCTGAGCTGGCGACGGGAACGATGGGCACCCGTCAAGTCTATGAGCGGCCACCGACACTGGCTCTGTGAGCGCTTTCAGCGGGGCCCGGATTCGCTCATGGCGAAGGCGTCGGTACGGTGGCGGGCGAGCATCCCCCGCAGCAGCACGGCCAGAGCGAGCGTCGCTGCTGCCCCGGCCATCGCAGCGAGGGAGACGGTCGGAGCCGCACCCGACGCCAGGAGCGCGACGGCCAGCGCCGCCTGCGAGATGCTCTGCACGACCGCGAAGCGCACCGTCGTCGGCCGCAGTGCGGCCAGCGCGATCCTGTCGAGCGGGCCGGCGGCGAGCGACAGCGTACCGAGCACATGCAGCAGGTGGACGGTGAAGACCGCGGTGGCCGCGCGTGCGGCATCCGGTTCGCGGATGATGAGAAGCAGGACCAGGGCTCCGCTCGCCAGCCATGCCCCTCCGGTCCGGGGCAGGGCGGCGCCCAGGGCGGCGAGCGCGGGCGTGGCGACGAGCCAGAACGGGGATGCACCGAGCAGAAGCGCGGCGCAGAGCGCAGCGAGCACGCCGATCGCCCCGAACACCAGGCCGGGCACGGCGGGTCCGATCGACAGCCGAGCATTCCGCGTCACCGTCGCACACCTCCCGCCCGCTGCGCCGGCGTGGACCGGGCCGATACTGCGAGGTGCGACGCGGCATGCGCATCCCATCGCACCGTGTCGATGCCCGCGGCCGCCAGCTCTCGGAACATGTCCTGGCGCTCAGCGAGCAGCACCCGCAGGGCGAGCGCCTTCTCCGCCGCCAGGCGGGTGCGGTCGAGTTCGGGGAGGATGTCGACGGCGATGACCCGATGCCCGCTCGCGCGCCAGCGCACGGCGAGTTCGGCCGCGGCACCGTCGAAGAAGGTGGAGAGCACGTAGATGAGCGATCCGTGCGGCACGACCGGCGTGCGGCGGTACCGGGAGTCGTCTCCGGCGCGGCCACACGCCGAGATCTCGGCGACGAGCCTGGCGAGGTGACGCGGGCCGGTGCCTCCCCGCACGGACCGTCCGTCATGCGCGAGGGTGTGGAACGACACGCGGTCACCGTCGGCGATCGTCGCTTCCGCGAGGGAACGGGCTGCGGCTCTCCCCTGGTCGAGGGATGTCACACCACACCGTTCGCGATCGTCGGTTCCCCACGTCGCCACGACGGCGCCGAGGTCATCGACGGTGTCCATGACGATGACCACCGACGCGTCGCTGAGCGCGTTCGTGCGCCGCACGAACAGCTCGCCCGGTCGGCGCGCGGCCCGCGCTGTGGCCCGCCAGTCGACGCGACGCAGCTCGTCGCCCGGCGCGAACGGGTGCACATCGCGGAAGTCGCCGCCCGAGCCGGGTCTGGCGCCCTCGTGGGATCCGTGCAGACCGGTGAGTCGAGGTGCGAGCGGCAACGCAGAGAGGGGTGTGCGGACAGGATGCACAGTGCGGGTGATGCCGGTCGGCGCCAGGCGTACTCCGAGCATGCCGGCGTCGGCGGCGAGTGTTCTCGCGGCGATCTGCACGGCGCGGACCGGTCCGGAATGCAGGGCACGCGTGGCGGCGGTGATTCCGGCGGTGCCTGGCAGGAGGACCCGTGTGCGTGTGCGTTCGGATTGCGTGATGAGCATCTCGATCAACTCCGCGTCCGAGCGGACGCGGATCTCGTCGCTGAGCCAGCCCTGCTGCTCGTCGGGGCGCGCCACGATGCTCGCTGTCGGCTCGGACGGGGCCGGCACGGTGAGGGCGATGACGACCCAGAGTGCCAGCGGCAGCCCCACTGCGATGACGTCGGGGCGGGATGCCACCATGCCGACGGCCGCGGTGACGACGGCGCCCACCGCGGCGAACGCCACCGCAGGGCTGACCCGCCACGCACGCGCGCGAGAGGTGGAACCGGCCGTCATGTCATGCTCGCGCGGCGGCGACCGTGGGCGGCACCGCGACCACGGACACGAGAGACGACACGATGTGCGCGGGGTCGACGCCCTGCGCCCACGCCTGCGGCGTGAGGGTGAGCCGGTGGGCCAGCACGGGCACGGCGATGCGTTTGATGTCGTCCGGGCGCACGTATTCGCGGCCGTCGAGGGCCGCGAGCGCACGGCCGAGCAGCACGAGCGACTGCGACCCGCGCGGCGAGGCCCCCACCGCGACACCCTGCGCCGAGCGGGTTGCGGCGGCCAGCTCGACGCAGTAGCGGGCGATATCCGGATCGACGTGGATGCGTTCGATCGCCGCCTGAAGGTCGAGCAGCTCGGCCTCGGCGATGACGGGCTCGACATGGGTCCCCTCCCGCTGCCTGCGGACCCGGCCAAGCAGGATGCCGGTCTCGGCGTCCCGATCGGGATAGCCGAGCGAGAGCCGCACCATGAAGCGGTCGAGCTGTGCTTCGGGCAGGGTGTACGTGCCCTCGTTCTCGATCGGGTTCGCCGTCGCGATCACGTGAAACGGGGCCTGGAGCGGGAAGCTGTTCCCCTCGACCGTCACCTGCCGTTCTGCCATCGCCTCGAGCATCGCCGACTGGGTCTTGGGCGTCGTGCGGTTGATCTCGTCGGCGAGCAGCAGGCCGGTGAAGATCGGGCCCGGCCGGAAGACGAACTCGCCGGTGTCCGGAGCGTACACATACGAACCGGTGACGTCTCCCGGGAGCATGTCCGGCGTGCACTGCAGGCGCCGGAACGACAGTCCAAGGGCCGCAGCGAGGCTGCGCGCCGCGAGTGTCTTGCCGAGCCCCGGAACGTCCTCGAACAGCACGTGACCGCCGGCGAGGATGGTGGCGAGGGCGATCTCGATCGGGCCGTGCATCCCCACCACCGCGGTTGCGACAGCGTCGCGAATGCGGTGACCGGTCTCGGCGATCTCAGTGACTTTCATCGGTTCCCCTCGTTGCGGCTGTGCTGTTCGTGGACGGAGGGTTGCGGCGCGCGGATGCCGTGCTGCAGTCGCTCTGCGGCGTCGAGCGCCGCCTCGATGTCGTGCGGAGAGGTACGGGGTCCGTTCAGCCGGGCCCAGAGTCCGGGCCCGAGGAGGGCTTCGACCTCCGGAGCGTCTTCGTCGGCATCCGGATCCAGTCCGACGTGCTGGAGTCGCCTGCGCAGGATCGCGACCACCCTGCGGGTCACGATCGCCCCCACCGTGCCGGCCTTGAGGTTGATCGCCCATCCGAGGCGGGACACGTCCGATCCCTTGTGCTGCAGCGGAGCCTCGTCGTGAGGTGCGTCGTCCTGCGCGCTGTCCGGGGCGGCCTGCCCTACGACGACCACGGCGATCGCCGCGGCCACTGCACCCCAAGCCCACGCGAACTCCGCCTGCACACCGAGCAGCAGCAGCACGATGGCTGAGCCGGCGCCGATCGCGGCGAGGCCTGCGAGGCGCTTCACCGCCACCCCTCCTCGATCACGTCGAGCGCGTGTGCCGCGGCGGTCCTGTCCTGCTCCGTGCCGACCCGACCACCGAAGCGGACGGACTCGTAGAGCCGCAGCAGGTCACGGGTCGCCTCCTCGATGCCGGGGCGCCGCAGAAGGATGCGCAGCGTGAACTCCGCCGGCGTCTCGCTGGCCGCGCGCGGGATGCCGGCATCGGCGGCCGTCTCCTCGAGGCCGACCCATGCTGCGACGATGGCGTCGCCCGGGTCGGCGCGCTCGCGCACGACGACCCGCGCGGCCGCGATGCCGCGCCGGACGATCGGGGCGTCGGGTGCGGCTGCGACGCCTGCCGCCGTGGCCTCGGCGACGTCCACGTCGGCTCCGTCACGTCGGCTGAGCGGCCGATCGCGCCACTGCTGGATCAGCGCGCGCACCGCCATCGTGATCAGCAGAGCCGCCGCGCCGGCGACCAGCGCGAGCAGGAGGACCAGCACGATGATCCCCCAGAACGACGTCTCCGGCTCGGGCGGCGGGGTCGGAGGGGTGGTCGGCGGGGTGGGCTCAGGTCCGGCCGTCCGGTCCGGGAGGTCGACCTCGATGAACGGCGGGTGGAAGCTCGGCAGACCCTGCATCGATGCGGTGAACATCACGATGAGGAACAGCACCGTCACCGCTCCGAGCAGCATCGGCCGCGAGCGCAGCAGCGACGGATTGCCGGAGTCCGGCCTCGTGCGCCGCGCGGCGGTCACGGGGTCGGCAGGCATGCTGCCACCATACGGGAGGCCCGACGGCTGCCGAGTGGTGCCGACCGGGACTGTGGATAGCCGACCTGCTGGCGTCGGACCCCGGCCCTCGGCGTCGACGTAGAGTGAGAGATGTGACCCGCGACCCGAACCGTCCCCCGCTGCGCACCCGGATTCGGGAGGCCGGTGGTCTGTATGCCTGGTTCAATTCGCGTCTCATCCGGTACGCCGGCCCCGCGTCGGTGGGCCCCTACGAGAAGACGCCTCCGTTGACCGCCGAGGAGCGCTCAGAGCGCGCTTGCCCGCTGTGCGGCAAGCCCATGAACCAGCATGAGATCGACCGTTCCGGCCCTAAGCCGCTCATGCACTGCCCACGCTGACGGCGCGACTTGCACGCGTCGCTGGTGACGCCCCGGGCACCTCAGGCGTGCCCGGCACGCTCCATCGCCCGCAGTTCCTTCTTGAGGTCCTGCACCTCGTCGCGCAGCCGGGCGGCGAGTTCGAACTTCAGCTCGGATGCCGCGGCCAGCATCTGATCGGAGAGATCGGCGATTGTCTCCTCGAGCTGCATGGCGCCCTCAGCGGCGATGCCGTCTCGGCGCAGATTCGGCGTCGGCGACTTGCCCTTGCCGCTCTTCCCGGCCTTGCCGCGGCTGGCGCGCATCTCGGCAGTGTCGGCCGCCTCGCGTGCCAGCACTTCGGTGATGTCGGCGATCCGCTTGCGCAGCGGCTGCGGGTCAACCCCGTGCGCCTTGTTGTAGGCGATCTGCTTCTCTCGACGCCGCTCGGTCTCCTCGATCGCTTTCCGCATCGAATCGGTCATGTTGTCGGCGTACATGTGCACCTGGCCGGACACGTTGCGCGCCGCACGGCCGATCGTCTGGATCAGGGAGGTGCCCGAGCGCAGGAACCCCTCCTTGTCGGCATCCAGAATCGCGACCAGCGACACTTCGGGCAGGTCGAGTCCCTCACGCAGCAGGTTGATGCCGACGAGCACGTCGTACACCCCCGCGCGCAGCTCGGTGAGCAGCTCGACACGGCGGAGTGTGTCGACGTCGGAGTGCAGGTATCGCACGCGGACGCCATGCTCGCTGAGGAAGTCGGTCAGTTCCTCCGCCATCTTCTTGGTCAGGGTCGTGACGAGCACCCGCTCGTCACGCTGGACGCGCAGACGGATCTCCTCGAGCAGATCGTCGATCTGTCCCTTCGAGGGCTTGACGACGATCTCGGGGTCGACGAGACCGGTCGGACGGATGATCTGCTCGACGACGCCGTCGGCGATGCCCATCTCGTACTTGCCCGGTGTGGCCGAGAGGTACACGGTCTGGCCGATGCGGTTCTTGAACTCGTCCCAGCGCAGCGGCCGGTTGTCCATGGCGCTGGGCAGGCGGAAGCCGTGCTCGACGAGGGTGCGCTTGCGTGAGGCATCCCCTTCGTACATGGCGCCGATCTGCGGGACCGTCACGTGCGACTCGTCGATGACCATCAGGAAGTCGTCCGGGAAGAAGTCCAGCAGGGTGTGGGGCGGTTCACCCGCCTGACGGCCGTCCATGTGCCGCGAGTAGTTCTCGATCCCCGAGCAGAACCCGAGCTGCTGCAGCATCTCGATGTCGAAGGTGGTGCGCATGCGAAGCCGCTGGGCTTCGAGAAGCTTGCCCTGGCGTTCCAGCTCAGCAAGTCGTTCGGCGAGCTCGTGCTCGATGGTGCCGATCGCGCGCTGGATGACGTCGGTTCCGGCGACGTAGTGGGATGCCGGGAAGATCGGCACCGAGTCGAGCTTGGCGATCACTTCTCCGGTGAGGGGATGCAGGGAGTACAGCGCCTCGATCTCGTCGCCGAACAGCTCGATGCGGATCGCGTGCTCTTCGTACACCGGGATGATCTCGATCGTGTCGCCGCGGACGCGGAAGTTGCCGCGTGAGAAGTCGACGTCGTTGCGGTTGTACTGCATCGCGATGAACTGTCGGATGAGAGCATCACGGTCGTAGCGCTCGCCGACCTGGAGTGCCACCATCGCGCGCAGGTACTCCTCCGGCGCGCCGAGACCGTAGATGCACGAGACCGTCGACACGACGACCACGTCGCGACGCGACAGCAGCGAGTTCGTGGTGGAGTGCCTGAGCCGCTCGACCTCTGCGTTGATCGAGGAGTCCTTCTCGATGAAGGTGTCGGTCTGCGGGACGTACGCCTCGGGCTGGTAGTAGTCGTAATACGACACGAAGTACTCGACGGCGTTGTGCGGCATGAGCTCACGGAACTCGTTCGCCAGCTGCGCCGCCAGGGTCTTGTTGTGCGCGAGCACGAGCGTCGGCCGCTGCACCTGCTCGATGAGCCACGCGGTGGTCGCGGATTTTCCCGTGCCGGTGGCGCCCAGCAGCACGACATCCGTCTCGCCCGCGTTGATGCGCGCGGCGAGCTCGGCGATCGCCTGCGGCTGGTCGCCGGCGGGAGAGTACTCGCTGACGACCTCGAAGGGGCGGACGCTGCGCGTAGGTTGCATCCCTCCAGCCTAAGAGGGGGTTCGGACATTGAGGGCGGCTACGCGATGCGGCGGCTTAGAGTGGTGCGGTGATCGAGTTCCTCATCGGATCCAGTCTGGCCGCCTCGGCCGGGCTGAACGCGTGGATGCCGCTGTTCCTGCTCGGCCTCGCGGATCGTCTGATCCCTGGCGTGCAGCTGCCGGCGGGCTGGTCATGGCTGTCGGGCGATATCGCCCTGTGGATCCTCGGCGCGCTGCTCGTGCTCGAGATCGTGGCCGACAAGATCCCCGCGCTCGACTCGGTCAACGACGTCGTGCAGAGCCTTCTCCGACCCGCAGCCGGCGGCATCGCCTTCGGTGCGGGCTCGGGCGCGCAGACCCTGGCGGTGAGCGACCCGAGTTCGTTCTTCACCGACAACCAGTGGGTGCCGGTGGTGGTCGGAATCGGGATCGCCCTGGTCGTGCACACGGTTAAGGCGACGACCCGAGTCGCGGCGAACGCGACGACCGGTGGCCTCGCCGCCCCGGTTCTCAGCACCGTGGAGGACGGCGCGTCGTTCGCGCTGGCAGCGGCCGCCATCATCGTGCCGATCGTGGCCGCCGTTCTGCTGGTGGGGCTGATCGTCGCCGCAGTCGTCGCCGGGCGTCGCCTGGCGAGACGGCGGCGAGAGCGGAATGCCGCTCAGGGCGCGAGCGCCTAGCGGTCAACCTTTACGGAGCCGTTCCCACAGGGCATCCGTCTGCGCGTGGGTCTCGTCGAGTGAGCCTCCGGTGTCGATCACCACGTCGGCGACCGCGCGACGCTCGTCGTCGGAGACCTGCGCATCGATCCGCTCGCGCGCGGAGCGCTCGTCGAGGCCGCGCAGCTCGACAAGCCGGCGGCGCCGCACCTCGGCGGGTGCGTGGGCGACCACGATGAGATCCCACGGGTCGTCGACGCGCGCTTCGACCAACAGGGGCACGTCGTAGACGACCACTGCCGACGGGTCGTCATCGATGGCCGCCTCGAAACGTCGCTGGGACTCTGCGCGCACGGCGGGGTGCACGATGGCGTTCAGCCGCGCGAGCTGTTCGGGGTCGCCGAACACTCTGCTCCCGAGTGCCGCCCTGTCCAGCGCACCGTCCGGCGTGATCACCTCGGTGCCGAAGACCTCGGCGATGCGCTGCAGCACCGCCGAACCCGGCTGCTGCACGTCACGCACGATCTGGTCGGCATCGACGACGACCGCTCCGTGCTCGGCGAGTCGTCGTGCGATCGTGGACTTTCCCGACGCTATCCCGCCGGTAAGTGCGATGAGGGGCATATCACCATCCTGGCACGCGGTCGGCAGGCATTCGGAGATGCGGAGGGGCCATCGCCTTCTCGAAGCCTGACCAGAACGCGCGTGGCGCTTGAGCCTCCCTTGAGGATCGCCTGAGGGTCGCTTTCTACGCTGGAGGCAACGTTCGGCAGGACACACCCGAGGGAGTCGGCTCCCGTCCTGCCGAACGACCTCCCCACCCTGAAAGGCATGACATGAACAGCCCGCACACCCGGCCGGAGCCCGGGAGAGTCGACCCCAGTGCCGCCGATGAGCGCGACCGCCACAGCCGTCGTCGGCCCGTGCTCGCCTTCGCGCTCGCCACAGTCGCTCTCGGCGGCGTCGGCGCGGCGATCACCACCGCGGCATGGACCGACGACGTCTTCTTCTCCGGACATGCCGGAGCCGCCGTCTTCACCCTCAAAGGCTCGCTGGACGGCACCACCTTCACCACGTCGAACGACGTGAACGAGATCAACCTCAGCATCCCGTCCGATCGGCTCTCGAACCTTCTCCCCGGTCAGACGCGCACGATCGATCTGTGGGTCACGAACGCCGGTTCGGTGAACGCCGCACTGGTCGGGTCAGCGTCCTTCCGGGAGTCGACGTTCGCCACCGACCCGACCGTCGCCCTCACTGACCTCGCGGCAACCCTGACGCCGGTGTCCACGAGCGGCGCCACCGACAAGTTCCAGCTGACGCTCACGACCCCGCTCGACTGGAGTGTGCTGAACCAGACCGGCTCCGGGCAGATCGTCGTGACGATCACCGGCACCGCGACCGCCTGACGTCGCAGGACGATGGGACGCCGCCGAAGCGCCGAGAGGAGATCGCTGTGTTGATCCTGCGCCGCGCCGCGCTCAGCGCGCTCTGGTTGCTCGCCGCCGTCGGAGTGCTCTGCGGACTGATGTGGTGCGCGACCGCCGCCGGTCTCCTGAAGCCGCTGATCGTCGTCTCCGGCTCGATGGAGCCCGAGATCATGACCGGCGACCTGCTGATCGACGTCAAGGTCGACACCGGGTCGCTGCAACCCGGCGATGTGGTGAGCCTGAGATCCGATCTCACCCAGGACATCGTCACGCATCGCATCGTAAGCATCCGCCAGGTGAGCGACGACGAGTATCGCATCGCCATGAAAGGAGATGTGAACGATGCCTCAGACCCCCTCGACTACGTCGTGGGTGAGACGGTGTGGCAGCCGACGGCGCGACTGGCTGGGTGGGGACGCATCCTTCAGCGCATCGCGACGCCCGCCGTGGCCGTTCCCCTGGTGGTGGGCATGCTGGGCCTCGTCGGCCTGGCGACTCTGATTCCTGCCCCGGTGCGACGCCACCGGGGCACGGCCGACGACGCGGCGGAGCCGAAGCAGGACGCGCTCTCGTGAGCGCGCGCTTCGACTCCGCCGCTGTCGTCCCCTCCGTGGCGGCGGCCCTCGCGGTCGGCACCCTGCTCCTCGGGGCGGCCGCCATCCGGTCGACGCATGCCGGCTGGAACGACTCGGTTCTGATCGGCGCGCACGCGACGGCCGCGGTGTGGAGCGTCCTCGCGCTCGCGGGCCTCAGCGAGTCGCCGACCGGCAGCGACCAGGACACGGTGTCAATGGACGAAACCGCGTCGCTAGACAGGACGGTGTCCGCGGATGAATGAGAGCGCCGTCACAGGACGCCCCGGCGAGTCATTCCTGAGGCGGTTCCGCGATATCATCGCGGATACCGTCGATTCGAGCGGGCACGGCGCGAGGTCTGCAGGGAGTGTGTCGATGGCGGGTCCCCATTCCGCGGTCGTCGTCGAGGACGATCGCGACATCCGCATCCTCATCTCAGAGATTCTGGAGCAGGCCGGATTCACCGTGCACGCGGCGGCCTCCGGTCTCGAGGGAATCAAGTTGGTCACCGAGCACCAGCCGGTCGTCACCACCCTGGACGTCAGCATGCCGGGGATGGACGGCTTCGAGACCGCCAAGCGTATCCGTGCCGTGAGCGGCACCTACATCGTCATGCTGACCGCACGCGCGGACGAGATCGACACATTGCAGGGTCTGCAGTCGGGGGCCGACGATTACATCACCAAGCCGTTCCGTCCCCGCGAGTTGCGGGCCAGGGTGGAAGCGATGCTGCGGAGGCCGCGAGCAGTGGCGGCGGGTCAGCCGCAGGCACCATCGTCCGCGATCCAGACCGCAGCCCTGGATCACGAGGCGAATGGCTGGCTCTCCCATCGAGGTCTTCGGCTGCACAGGGACATGCGAGTGACGTCGGTGGGCGACATGGAACTCGAACTGACCCGCAGTGAGTTCGACATCCTCTACGAGATCATGTACGCCGGTCGACGGGTCGTCAGCAAGCGCGAGCTCGTCCTCGCTCTGCGGGGCGACGAGGGCCATGACTATGTCAGCGAGCACGACACCAGGACGATCGAAGTGCACGTCGCGAACCTGCGGCGCAAACTGGGCGAATCCGCTGCCGACCCGCAATGGATCGAGACCCTCCGCGGCGTCGGTTACCGCCTCACCGCGTCCTGAACGTCAGTGCGCCTCCGCGATCACGACCGATGTGTCGGAGCTGGCCGCGGACGCCGCCGCCGCAGCTCGTGCGGCGTTCATGAGCGCGGCGCCATCGTACCCCGCCGAACTGGTCAGGGCGACGCCGACCCCCATCATCGGGATCACCACGCTGCCGGCATCGGCGAAGTCATCGAGCAGTTGGCGATGCACCAGGCTTGCCGTGCGTCGGGCATCTCCCACCGAGGTCGCTGGGAAACACACCATGACGGTGAACGGGCCGTCGTCCCCTGCAAATGAAAAGGTGGGCGAGTATCGGCGAACGCCTGCCCGCCATTGAGCGGTCAGTTCCTCCTGCTCGGCCCGTCCGAACGCTGAGCGGATCTGTGCCATGTCCTCGATGGTCAGCGCGAGCACTGCGACCAGTTCCGAGCGCTTCCGCGCGCTCTTGACCGTTCCGGTCAGGATGCGTTCGAAGGAGCTACCGCTGAGCACGCCGTCGTGCGCCATCGACAGGGACCCGGTGTGTTCTTCGCGCTCGAGCTGCCCCGCACGCAGGGTAGACACTGTGACGACGGAGACGATAGTCATGACGGTCGTGAGGATGCCGGTCGCGTGCGAGCCGAGCCACGTGGAGAACACTTGGCCGCTCGGGCCTTCGCCGATGAAGAGCACCGCCCGAGCGATATAGAAGGCGGCCGCCGCGGCGAGCACAATCGTCAGGCTCATCGAGATCGGCACCTTGCCCATCGGCGCGGTGCGGGATTCCATCGCGCCGAACACGCCGAACGCGGCCGTGCCGAGAAACATCACTGTTGCGCCCGCCCAGTCGCCCCCATCGGGCCCGCCGAGCAAGACCGCTGCCGCCGCCACGAGGGCGCTCGCCGCCACACAGGAGGCGGGAAGCAAACCGCCACGGCCGTTGTACACGCGGCATCCGAGCCAGAGCAGCCCGGCTGATGCGACGAGGGCGCCGTTGCCCACCGCGATCGCGACCCACGGGTCGGGAAGCACAGTCCAGATCAGGTACGACAGCGTCGTCAGCATGCCACCCAGAAAGGCGAGCGCCCAAACCCGACCTGCGCCGTGGTCTCTGCGCAGGAGCGTCTCGAGCAGGAAGACGATTCCGCTGGTGAAGACGACGAGCGCCGTCATGAGAGTAAGGGTGAACAGATCGAGCGTCACCGCGCTCCTCCTCGTGGGTCGTGCGCGGGAAGGCGGACGATGAAAGTGGTGCCCTCGCCGAAGACGCTCCGCACGGTGATCTCGCCGCCGTGGGAGCGGACGATGTCCTTGCTGATGGCGAGTCCGAGGCCGCTGCCGTGGGTCGAGGTGTTGCGCACGGTCTCGGAGCGGAAGAAGCGCTGAAAGAGGCTGGGCTGCTCCTGCTCCGAGATCCCCGGACCGTCGTCGCGGACGACGATCCAGGCGTGCGGGCCGTCCTGTGCCGTGCCAACTTCGACATGCCCGCTGTCGAAGTTGTACTTGATGGCGTTCGCAAGGAGGTTGTCGACGACCTGGCGGATCCGCTGGGGATCGGCATGGGCGATAGCGCGCTCGATACCTACGGCGTCGATCGATATCCGCCGTTCGCGCGCGTAGGGTTCCACGGCTTCCACAGCCCCGCGGACCACCGGCGCGAGGTCCACGGTCTCAGGATGGATCGACAGATCAACGCCCTTCTGCGACCCCGCCGCGACGGCGAGGATGTCGGCGATCAGATCGAGCAGTCGCTGCGCGTTGCGTTCGGCGACCTCGAGGCTGCGCCGCGTGGAATCAGGGACGGCAGGATCCTCCATCGCGAGTTCCACATAGCCGATCACCGAGGTGAGGGGCGTTCGCAGCTCATGTGAGACCGAGGCGAGCAAGTCATCCCGTGCGCGCAGCGCCAGCTCTTCCGCGGTGACATCCCTCGTGACGATGAGCGTCCCGGCGTCGCGGACGTCCGGGGCGGTGATGCGCCGCGCTGTGGAGCGCAGTGCGCGGCGCGCTTCTCCCGGTTCGCCGTACCAGGCGAGCTCGTTCTCGAACAGCTCGCCGCGTCGCGCCCGCGCGAGCGGAAGCGACCCCGGGTCGCGCGGAGTGATTCCGTCTGCAGCGTAGGCGGTCTTTGTCGGCGCGGCGGCCTTCTGTAGGCGGGCATGCGCATCGTTCGCGACCACCATGTCACCGTCCGCGCTGAGCCGGATCACCCCGAAGTCCACCGCGTCGAGTACATCGCTGACCAGATCCTCCTGCCGCCGGGCACGTGCCATCGACTGCTGCAGATGACGGGACTGCTTGTCGAGGACCAATCGCTGTGCGGTCGCTCGCCGGGCGCCGAGGTAGGACATGGCTGACAGGGCAGCCAGCAGCAGAGGAAGCAGGAAGACTTGGGGGCCGGTGACGTTGGCGGGGTTCATGAAGATGGCGAGCGTGAAGATCAGGCACATGAGAACGACGGCCCACGCCGCCCCCAGCATCCCGAACACCGACGCGATCCACATGGCGGGAAACGTCCAGATCAAACCAAGCAGTGCACTCGGGGCCGCATCCCGCAGCACCGCGACGGCGAACACGTCGAGAACGGGTATGAGCAGCATCGTCCACGGTTGGAGGCGCCCCCATGGGAGCGACACTGCCATGCCAGTTCCCAGGAACACGATGGCGGTTCCGATGACGAGCTTCGACCCGTCGCCCACCATGTCGAACATGAGGACGAGCGCCACTGCCAGGATCACCACCGCCCCGAACAGCAGCTGATTGAGAAGGATCGAACGTCCACGGGAACGATCGGCGGCACGCGCGCGACGTAGGGCCGTGGATGTGGGCATGAGGGCACGCTATCGGCGGGGAACCATCCGGTAAGGCCATATGACGCCTGACCGTGTCGTGGGGCATCCGGAGACGCGGAACGGGCCGCCACCCGCCCGAAGGCGAGGTGACGGCCCGTTCTGACGGTGCGCTTACGCGTTGCCGCCCGAGAGCTTCTCGCGCAGAGCGGCGAGAGCCTCGTCGTCGGCGAGCGTACCGGCACCGGTGGTGTCGGTGGAGAAGGTCTGGCCACCGAAGTCCTCGGTAGCGGTGGTCTCGGCCTCTGCGGCCTTGAGCACCTGAGCCTTGTGCGCTTCCCAGCGGGCCTGGGCAGCGGCGTACTCCTGCTCCCATGCCTCGCGCTGAGCCTCGAAGCCTTCCTTCCAGGCACCCGTCTCGGGGTCGAAGCCCTCGGGGTACTTGTACTCGCCGTTCTCGTCGTACTCGGCGAGCATGCCGTACAGGGCCGGGTCGAACTCGGTGCCGTGGGGGTCGACCGACTCGTTCGCCTGCTTCAGCGACAGCGAGATGCGGCGACGCTCGAGGTCGATGTCGATGACCTTGACGAAGACCTCTTCGCCCACCGACACGACCTGCTCGGCCAGCTCGACGTGCTTGCTGGAGAGCTCGGAGATGTGGACGAGGCCCTCGATGCCGTCTGCGACGCGCACGAACGCACCGAACGGAACGAGCTTGGTGACCTTACCCGGGGTGACCTGGCCGATGGCGTGGGTGCGGGCGAAGACCTGCCACGGGTCCTCCTGCGTCGCCTTCAGCGACAGGGAGACGCGCTCGCGGTCGAGGTCCACCTCGAGAATCTCGACGGTGACCTCCTGGCCGACCTCGACGACCTCGGATGCGTGCTCGATGTGCTTCCAGGACAGCTCGGAGACGTGCACGAGGCCGTCCACGCCGCCCAGGTCGACGAAGGCGCCGAAGTTGACGATCGAGGACACGACGCCCTTGCGGACCTGACCCTTGTGCAGGTTGTTCAGGAACGTGGTGCGCGACTCGGACTGCGTCTGCTCGAGCAGGGCGCGGCGGCTGAGAACCACGTTGTTGCGGTTCTTGTCCAGCTCGAGGATCTTCGCCTCGAGCTCCTGACCCAGGTACGGCGTGAGGTCGCGGACGCGGCGCAGCTCGATGAGCGACGCGGGGAGGAAGCCACGGAGGCCGATGTCGACGATGAGACCGCCCTTGACGACCTCGATGACGGTGCCGGTGACGACGCCGTCGTTCTCCTTGATCTTCTCGACGTCGCCCCAGGCACGCTCGTACTGGGCGCGCTTCTTGGAGAGGATCAGACGGCCTTCCTTGTCCTCCTTCTGGAGAACGAGGGCCTCGACCTTGTCGCCGACGGCGACGACCTCGTTGGGGTCGACGTCGTGCTTGATGGAAAGCTCGCGGGAGGGGATAACACCCTCGGTCTTGTAGCCGACGTCGAGCAGAACCTCATCGCGGTCGATCTTGACGATCGTCCCCTCGATGATGTCGCCGTCGTTGAAGAACTTCAGGGTCTTCTCGACCGCGGCCAGGAAGTCCTCAGCAGAGCCGATGTCGTTGATCGCGACCTGCTTGGTGGCCGGGGCGGTCGTTGCGCTAGTCATGTAGTGGGTTGTCCTTGTAGATGGATAATCGGGCCTCAGACGCCGGCAGAGCCGGACATGCGCCGTGAGGCAGGTGGATGGGATTGCGGTGACACGAGGGCAGGCGAAACACCTTCCACGAGTGACACTTCAGGCTATCAGAGACAAGCCAGGGCACACAGTCCGCATTCCTTGTGGATAACTTCTGCGAGAAGGCCGCGCATCCGGTTACGGTGTCCGGGTGACGATCTCGACCGCTCCTCTGCGCCTTCTCACAGCCGCTCTGGCCGGAGCGATGACGCTCTCGCTCCTTGCCGCGTGCACTCCGGAGCCAGAGCCGAAGCCGACGAAGACCGCGTTGTTCGCGTCAGAGGAAGAGGCGTTCGCGGCGGCGGAGGAGACGTATCAGGAGTACCTCAACGCGTTGAACCGGGTGGATCTGAGCGACCCAGAGACGTTCGAGGAGGTCTATGAGTGGACGTCTGGTGACGCCAGCGCGGCAATTCGTGAAACGCTGACCGCAATGCGCGCCCAGAACCTGCGTATGACGGGTGAGACCGTTATGGCCGCATCGACCCTTCTGTCTTCGGATATTGAAACCGCGGAGGTGGAGCTACACGTCTGCGCGGACGTGAGCAATACGGATGTACTCGACGCTGAAGGCGAGTCAGTGATCCCGGCCGACCGCGCAAGCGTGCAGTCCCTGCGAGTTACGTTTGCCGTTGGCGACACAAAATCCGGGCTTCTCATCACAGACACCACGGGTGATGGAGAGCGTACATGCTCGTCGTAGCCACGCTACTGCTGTTGAGCGGGGCAGCCCCTCCCCCTGGTGCGTGTCCGCTTCCCACACTTGGCTGTCAGACGTCGACCGGCAACAACGGTTCTGCCGTTGACGTCACCGGGAAGATCATCGAGCCCGGTTCCCGCGGTTCCGGAGGAGGAGGCAACTCGGGCGACCAGGGACACGGCGGCAACAGCCACGGCGGCGGAAACGTCGACATCGTCTTCACGCCCCAGCCGTGGACTCCGGCGAGATTCGCGGAATGCATCGATAACTGGGACAGCTACATGCACTGCTTCAACGCGATCGCCAAGGGTGAGGACGCCGCTCCCGAGGAAGCAGCGGACGACTCCACGCCGGCGATCCCCGCGGTCACGATCACCGACCTCGCCAGCTTCGCTCCTCCCGCAACCGCGCTCACCGGCGAGCCGAGCAACCTCGGCGTCGCCGGGCTGCCCACGAACTTCGTCGCCACAGCATCCGCCGTAACTCAACAGGGCGAGCTGTTCGGCTACCCGATCAGCGTGCGGTTCACCCCGGCATCCTTCACCTTCCACTACGGCGACGGCACGACAGCGACACGAACCCACGGCGGCAGCAGTTGGGCCGACCTCGGGCAGGCGCAGTTCACACCGACCGACACGAGCCATACCTACGCCGAGCGCGGCGAGTACGTCGCGCGGGTCGACGTCGCCTACACCGCCGAGATCGACCTCGGCGTCGGATGGTTCCCGGTCGCCGGTCAGCTCACCACGACCGGACCGGCCCAGAACATTCGCATCTTCGAAGCCCACACCGCTCTCGTCGCGCACACGTGCGCGGAACGTCCCTCCTCTCCTGGTTGCTGAGTCCTCAGAGCCGCGCATGCCAGGATGAGTCCGTGACCGACCGCCTGATGCTGCTCGACACCGCCTCGCTCTACTTCCGCGCCTTCTACGGCGTACCCGACAAGGTGAAGGCGCCGAACGGCATGTCCGTGAACGCGGTGCGCGGCCTGCTCGACATCGTCGCCAAACTCGTGACGACGTACCACCCCACGCATCTCATCGCCTGCTGGGACGACGACTGGCGCCCCCAGTGGCGCGTCGACCTCATCCCCAGCTACAAGGCCCACCGCGTCGTCGAAACAGTGCCCGAAGGCACCGACGTCGAAGAGGTGCCCGACCCGCTTGAGCAGCAGGTCCCGCTCATCCGGGAAGCGCTCGGCGCGCTCGGCATCCCGATCATCGGGGTGCCCGAGCATGAGGCCGACGACGTCATCGGCACCCTCGCCACCCACGCCAGCGCGCCCGTCGACATCGTCACCGGCGACCGAGACCTGTTCCAGCTCGTCGACGACGCGCGCGGCGTGCGCGTCATCTATACCGCACGGGGCATGAGCAACCTCGAGCTCGTCACCGACGCGACCGTTGTGACCAAGTACGGCGTGCTCCCTGAGCAGTACGCAGACTTCGCCACCATGCGCGGCGACGCGTCAGACGGGCTTCCCGGCGTGAAGGGCGTCGGCGAGAAGAGTGCGGCCGCCCTGCTCAAGACATACGGCGATCTCGACGGCATCCGCACCGCCGCCGCCGAAGGGCAGCTGTCTGCCGCCGTCACCACTCGATTCGCCGAGGCATCCGCGTACCTCGACGTGGCACCGACCGTCGTGCGCGTCGCAACCGACCTCGACATCGAAGCTCCCCCCACCCCCTTACGTCCGCTCGACGAGACGCAGGCGGATGCCGCCGCGGCGCTGGCCGAGCAGTGGAACCTCGGCTCCGCGATGGACCGGGCCATCGCCGCACTCGACGCCAACCCCCGACCCGACGCGACCCCGATCAGCTAGCCGCCCAGGCGCGCAAGCGATCCAGCCCCCACGTCGTCACGATTC
>JAPSIX010000063.1 GCA_031178475.1 Microbacterium sp.
CTCTCGCGCATCAGCCTGTCAAGACCGCGCGCCTAAGCTGAGCGGGTGAGCACGTTCCAGCCTCCTCGCCCGTGGGTCTCCAGCTACGCATCAGACGTCCCGCACGAACTCGGACCGATCGAGGGCTCCCTCATCGACCTCGTCGCGGCCTCAGCGCGAGACTTCCCCGACGCTCCCGCCCTGCAGTTCTTCGGTCGCGAGACCACCTACGCCGAGTTGCAGAGGGCGATCGACCGCGCTGCTGCAGGACTGCGCGAGCTCGGGGTGCGAGCCGGCGACCCGGTGGCCATCGTCCTGCCGAACTGCCCCCAGCACATCGTCGCCTTCTACGCCGTTCTACGACTCGGCGCCGTCGTCGTCGAACACAACCCGCTCTACACCGCGCGCGAGCTGCGCAAGCAGTTCGAGGACCACGGGGCGAAGCACGCGATCGTATGGAGCAAGGTCGTCGCGACCGTGCAGGGCTTCCCCGTCGACCTCGCGGTGACGAACCTCATCTCCGTCGACGTCACCCGCGCGATGCCCCTGGTCACCCGACTCGCCCTGAAGCTGCCCGTGGCGAAGGGCCGCGAAGCGCGGGACGCGCTCACCACACGGGTCAGGGGTGCGCTCTCGTGGGACGCGGTCGCCGCGTCCGCTCCCCTGCCCGCATCGCACCCGCGTCCACAGACCGAGGACCTCGCGATCATCCAGTACACCTCCGGCACCACCGGGACGCCGAAGGGGGCGGCGCTCACGCACCGTAACCTGCTCGCCAACGCCGCGCAGGCGCAGGCGTGGGTTCCGTCTATCCGGCGGGGAGAGGGATGCGTCGTGTACGCCGTGCTCCCGATGTTCCACGCGTACGGGCTCACCCTGTGCCTCACGTTTGCGATGGCGATGGGGGCGCGCCTGGTGCTGTTCCCGAAGTTCGATCCGGATCTCGTGCTCGAGGTGACGAAGAAGCACCCCGCCACGTTCCTGCCGCTCGTGCCGCCGATCGCCGAGCGCCTCCTGGCCGCGGCGAAGGACAGGGGAATCCCGCTTGCGGGCACCGAGGTCGCGATCTCCGGCGCGATGGCACTCGCTCATGACCTCGTGGTGCCGTTCGAAGATGAGACCGGCGGGTACCTCGTCGAGGGATACGGGCTGAGCGAGTGCTCCCCGGTGCTGATGGCCAACCCGGTCGCCGACAACCGGGTTGCCGGGACTGTGGGTCTGCCACTGCCGGGCACCGAATGCCGGGTGGTCGACCCGGACAACCCGACCGTGGACGTGCCGGCGGGCGGCGCCGGCGAACTGATCGTGCGCGGACCTCAGGTGTTCTCCGGCTACTACGGCAAGCCGGAGGAGACCGAAGCGGTGTTCGTGGACGGCTGGTTCCGCACCGGGGACATCGTCACGATCGACGAGGCCGGGTTCGTCCGCATTGTCGATCGCATCAAGGAACTCATCATCACGGGCGGCTTCAACGTCGCACCCACCGAGGTCGAGGTCGCCCTGCGCCAGCATCCCGACGTCGCCGACGCCGCCGTCATCGGGCTGCCCAGCGACCACTCGGGCGAGGAGGTCGTCGCCGCGATCGTGGTGGATGGCGACCGCGACGTGGACGTCGAGGCTGTCCGCGACTTCGCCCGCGGCATCCTCACGCCCTACAAGGTTCCCCGGCGGATCTTCGTCGTGGACGAGCTGCCGAAGTCGCTGATCGGCAAGGTGCTGCGCAGGCAGGTGAAGGAACGTCTGCTCGCGCTGACCAGCGCAAGCTGACCGCCGGACAGGCCGCATCCAGCCGCAGGCATTATCGTGGGCAAGTGACTGCTGATCAGACCGCTGCTGCCGAGACCGCCGACGAAACCCCCGACACCCCTGGATTCGAGGATCTCGGCATCACCGGTCCGGTGCTGAAGGCGGTGCGTGAACTCGGCTACGAGACGCCCTCTCCCATCCAGTCGGCCACCATCCCCACCCTCCTGTCGGGCCGCGACGTCGTCGGCATGGCGCAGACCGGCACGGGAAAGACGGCCGCGTTCGCGCTTCCGGTGCTCGAGCGCCTCGAGGTATCGCAGAAGTCGCCGCAGGCCCTGGTGCTCGCACCGACCCGTGAGCTCGCACTGCAGGTGTGCGAGGCGTTCGAGTCGTACGCCTCGAAGATGAAGGGTGTGCACGTTCTGCCGGTGTACGGCGGTCAGGGTTACGGCGTCCAGCTCTCCGCGCTGCGCCGCGGCGTGCATGTCGTCGTCGGCACCCCCGGCCGGATCATGGACCACCTGGCGAAGGGCACGCTCGATCTCTCCGAGCTGAAGTACCTCGTGCTCGACGAGGCCGACGAGATGCTGAAGATGGGCTTCGCCGAGGACGTCGAACAGATCCTCGCCCAGACGCCGGAGGAGAAGCAGGTCGCGCTGTTCTCGGCGACCATGCCGGCCGCGATCCGCCGTCTCGCGCAGCAGTACCTGCGCGATCCCGAAGAGATCAGCATCAAGTCGAAGACCGCGACCGGCACCAACATCACCCAGCGCTACCTCGTGGTGTCATATGCGCAGAAGGTCGATGCGCTGACCCGCATCCTCGAGGTCGAGAACTTCGACGGCATGATCGTGTTCGTCCGCACGAAGAACGAGACCGAGACTCTGGCCGAGAAGCTCCGCGCCCGCGGTTACTCGGCTGCCGCAATCAACGGCGATGTGGCGCAGGTGCAGCGCGAGCGGAGCGTGAACCAGCTGAAGGACGGCAAGCTCGACATCCTCGTCGCCACCGACGTCGCCGCCCGCGGTCTCGACGTCGAGCGGATCAGCCACGTCATCAACTTCGACATCCCCACCGACACCGAGTCGTACGTGCATCGCATCGGCCGCACCGGACGTGCTGGCCGCAGCGGCGATGCGATCAGCTTCATCACGCCGCGCGAGCGCTACCTGCTCAAGCACATCGAGAAGGCGACGCGTCAGCAGCCCACGCAGATGCAGCTGCCGACCACGGAGGACGTGAACTCAACCCGCCTGGCGCGCTTCGACGATGCGATCACCGCGGCGCTGCAGGAGACCCACCGCATCGAGGGTTTCCGCGACATCGTCGCGCACTACGTGCGCAACCACGACGTGCCGGAGGCGGACGTCGCAGCGGCCCTCGCCGTCGTCGCGCAGGGCGAGACGCCCCTGCTCATCGACCCGCAGAGCGACGCCCTGGCCCGCGCAGTGGAGCGCGACAACCGCCCGCCCCGGGAGCGCACGGACCGCGACCGCCCGGAGCGCGACGCGCGCGCCCCGCGCCGTGGGCGGGGCGACTACGCCCCGTACCGCATCGAGGTCGGCCGCCGCCACCGCGTCGAACCGCGTCAGATCGTGGGCGCGCTTGCGAACGAGGGCGGTCTCGGCCGCGACGACTTCGGTGCGATCACCATTCGCCCGGACTTCTCCATCGTCGAGCTGCCCGCGAACCTTGACCCCTCCGTGCTCGACAAGCTGCGCGACACCCGCGTCTCGGGTCGACTGATCGAGATCAAGCCGGATCGCGCGCCCGGGCGCCGCAGCGGCGGTGCGCGGGATGCCGGTGAAAGGGGTGGCTATCAGCGCCGTGACCACGACGAGCGCTCCGGATCAGACCGCGGCGATCGCCCGTATCGCAAGCCACGTCACCGCGACTGAGGGTAGCGTTCGAGATCACGGCCACTCTCGGCGGCGGTGAGGACGGAGGGGTCCAGCAACCCCCGCTTCAGGTCGGCCACGGGATCGCCCAGCCCTCTCACGCGGAGAACTCTCCCGGCCGCGGCTGCACCCAGCTCGGGATGCCGTACCCCGCGTCCCAGGGGAACCGGCCCAACTCATCGTCGTACGTCAGCTGGTACGCCGGCACAGACGCCTCGTCGGGCCTCTGGTAATAAGCATTCGCGGCGAACAGGATCTGCGCCGGGTTCGGAACCGTCTCGACGCTGACTCGGTGGCCCCAGTCCGCGAACTCGAGAACCTGTCCGGGCACGAGATCAGCGCCCGCCCGGATGCGCCCGGCCACGGTGTTCAGCAGCTGCGCGGCCGTGCGGCCACAGATGCCGAGCACGAGCAGCTCGGGGTGCCCGAGCCCGAAGAGTCCGACGGTGTAGGCGAAGCAGGTCGATCGTCGGCGCTTGTCACCACCGACGGATTGGATGAAGACGCCATGCTGCCGGATGATCTGCGCCGTGTAGCGGTTCTCCTCCAGCAACCAGGAGCGGATCTCTTCGGGCGTGGGCTGCGGATATGACATGATTCCTCCTTGAATTCCTCGCGATCAAGGTAGAACATAGGTACGACATTCTTTCGGATCACCAACCAGGCGGGAGGAACGGTGGATGACCTGGAGATGATCGCGATGGCAATGCACAGCTGGAACTACCGCGCGGCCATCGATCCCGTGACGCACGAGGTTCGGGTGGGCACGGAAGACGGTTGGCTCGACGGTGAAGAACCCGGAGACGACTGGTACGGCGTGCCGCAAGCGACGAGCGGCGAAGACTGGTCGGACATCGCAGCCTTCGTCGAACTGCTTCCCGAGGGAGAAGCACGCCACCGCCTGCATGCGGCGATGTCCGGCCCCGGCGCCTTCCGCCGCTTCCGCAACGCCGTACACAGCGACCCGTCCGAGGTGGGGCGCCATTGGAGCCGCTTCCGTGACGCACGCCGTGCGCTGCGCGCGATCGAATGGTTGCGCGATGAGGAGATCATCACCGCCGATGAAGAAGCGGCGCTGCGCGAGAGGCCGATAGCCGAGCAGGATGCCGTTGCGAAGGCGCTCACCGCTGCGGGGTGACCGCTACTCCCCCGTCGTCGCCTGGTCAAGCGCATCGGGCCCCTGCGTCACGAGAACGTGGAACTGCGCGGCATCCAAGATGCGGATGCCGAGTTCCTCTGCTTTGGCCAGTTTCGATCCCGCTCCGGGGCCGGCTGCGACGAAGTCGGTCTTCTTGGAGACGCTGGATGCGGCCTTGCCGCCCGCCTGGATGATCGCCTCCTGCGCCCCTTCCCGGGTGTAGCCCTCCAGCGATCCGGTTGCGACGACGGTCAGCCCGTCGAGCACTCCCCCGACGGCTGAGGCGGCGCCAGGCCCGGCATGGCCAGGGGTGGCCCACTGCACCCCGGCATCCGCCCACCGCTGCACGATCTCCTGGTGCCAGTCGACGGCGAACCAGTCCAGCAGTGAGTCGGCGATGATCCCGCCCACGCCCTCGACGCCCGCCAGCTCCTCCCGAGATGCCGACCGGATCGCGTCGAGCGAGCCGAACCACTGCGCCAGCGCGCGGGCGGCGACGGGACCGACGTGACGGATGTTGAGGCTGACCAGCAGCCGCCAGAGTTCCTTCGTCTTCGCCTTCTCGAGCTCTTCCAGCAGCTTCAGTGCCTGCGAAGAGGGCTGCGGGCCGTCGAGCCCCCGCTTGCGCTCGGCCGCCGTGGGATTGCGCCGGAACGGAGAGCGAGTCTTGGCGATGCCGTCGTCATCCACTTTGGGCAGACCCGTCTCGGCATCCCTCACCACGACCTCGATCGGCACGAGGTCCTCCAGCGTGAGGTCGAACAGCCCCGCTTCGGTCTCCAAAGGCGGCACCTCGGGCGTGCTCGGCTGTGTCAGAGCCGCGGCTGTCACCTCGCCCAGTGCCTCGATGTCGAGAGCGCCGCGCGAGCCGATGTGCTCGACGCGGCCACGCACCTGCGCCGGGCAGGAGCGTGCGTTCGGGCAGCGCAGGTCGATGTCGCCTTCCTTCATGGGGCGCAGCGGCGTGCCGCATTCGGGGCAGGTCTGCGGCATCACGAACTCTCGCTCGGTGCCGTCGCGTCGCTCCACCACCGGGCCCAGGACTTCGGGGATCACGTCCCCGGCCTTGCGCAGCACGACGACGTCGCCGATGAGCACGCCCTTCGCCTTCACAACGTCCTTGTTGTGCAGAGTGGCCTGGCGCACCACGGAACCTGCGACGTGGGCGGGCTCCATCACCGCGAACGGCGTGGCGCGACCGGTGCGTCCGACCGACACGACGATGTCGAGCAGCCGCGTCTGCACCTCTTCGGGCGGGTACTTGTAGGCGATGGCCCATCGCGGCGCGCGGCTCGTGGTGCCGAGTTCGTCGTGCAGGGCCAGTTCGTCCACCTTGACGACGATCCCGTCGAGCTCGTGCTCGATGTCATGCCGGTGCTCGCCGAAATGATCGACGAACGCGATCACCTCGTCGATGCCGTGGCACACCTTCGTGTGCGGGCTGGTGGGCAGCCCCCACTCCGACAGCAGTTCGTAGACTTCGCTCTGGGCGGCGACCGGCGGGTTAGGCCATGCGCCCACGCCGTGCACGTACAGCGACAGCGAGCCGATGCGCAGCAGACCCGCCTCCAGCTCCAGCCCCGACTTCTTGTCGAGCTGTTGCCGCAGGCCGCCACTGGCTGCGTTGCGAGGGTTGGCGAACGACGGGAAGCGCCGAGCTGCGGCGGCCTTCGCCTTCTCCTCGTCGAACGGACGCTTCGCCCCGCTCCGAGCGTCCCAGCGGGCCTTCGTCTCAGCGAACGCGCGGTCTCGGAACTCGGCCTGTGCGGCATTGAGCCGTTCGAACGCGGCCACGGGGATGAACACCTCGCCGCGAACCTCGACGATCGCCGGATGCCCGCTGCCGGAGAGGCGCTCGGGGATGTCCGCCAGGCGCAGCGCGTTCTCTGTGACGATCTCGCCCACCCGCCCGTCGCCGCGGGTCGCGGCAGAAGTGAGCACACCGTTCTCGTAGCGCAGGTTGATCGCTAGCCCGTCGATCTTCAGCTCGGTGAGCCAGGCCACCTCGCGCCCGGCTGCGGCCTGGGTCTTCGCCGCCCAGTCGCGCAGCTCGTCGACGGAGAAGACGTTGTCGAGACTCAGCATCCGCTCGGCGTGTTCGATGGTCGCAAGCCCGGTCGCCTCGGCCGCACCCACCATCTGCGTCGGCGAGTCCTGCCCTTGCAGCTCGGGATGCAGCCGCTCCAGCTCCGCCAGCCGCCTCATCCACTCGTCGTAGGTGGCGTCGTCTACGAGTGAGGTATCGCGCCCGTAGTAGGCCTCTTTGGCCTCGAGGATGCGGGTGGTCAGCTTCCCCGCCTCGGCGCGAGCTTCTTCCAGCGAGATGTTCTCCGGCACTGCGCCAGTCTACGAGCGGGGGCGGACATCCACCGGGCGCGCAGCTGCGCATGTGGTGAACGCGCCGCCGGCTCGCAGTTCTGCACAACTGCGCAACGGTCGGGCCGATCGGCTGCGGAGTTATGCAGATCTGCGAAGCTGCGCGGCAGTCAGGCGCCGACCGGCACGGCGGAGACCGTGCGGTCGATCGTGAACTGACCGAGGACGCGCGTGCCGACGTACAGCACAGCGCTCTGACCGGGGGCTACGCCGTCCAGGGGAGAATCCGGCACCACCCGCACACCGGCATCCGTCACGAACGCCGTCGCCGGCACCGGGTCGGCGTGGGCGCGGATCTGCACCTCGCACGCGAACTCGGATGCCGTCGGAGCAGCGCCCGCCCAGCTGAACCGCTCGCCCGAGATCTCCGCGATCGCGAGCGCCTCCTTGGGGCCGACCACCACGGTGTTGGACACCGGCCTGACCTCGAGGACGAAACGCGGCTTGCCGTCGGGCGCGGGGACGCCGAGCCGGAGACCACGACGCTGGCCGACCGTGAACGCGTGCGCACCGTCGTGTGTACCGACCACGGCCCCGGTGCGGTCGAGGATCTCGCCCCGCTCCGCGCCGACCTTCTCGGCGAGCCACCCGCGCGTGTCACCGTCCGGGATGAAGCAGATGTCGTGGCTGTCGGGCTTCTGCGCCACGCTCAGACCGCGCTGCTCGGCCTCGGCTCGCACCAGTGCCTTCGAGGGCGTGTCGCCGAGCGGGAAGTAGGTGTGCGCGAGCTGCTCAGTATTCAGGACGCCGAGCACGTAGGACTGGTCCTTGGCGGCATCCGACGCGCGGTGCAGCTCCAGACCGCCGGGACCTTCGACGAGGGTGGCGTAGTGGCCGGTGCAGACGGCGTCGAAACCGAGTTCGAGGGCGCGCTCCAAGAGGGCTGCGAATTTGATCTTCTCGTTGCAGCGCAGGCACGGGTTCGGAGTGCGACCCGCCTTGTACTCGGAGATGAAGTCATCGATGACGTCGTCGCGGAAGCGCTCCGAGAAATCCCACACATAGAACGGGATGCCGAGGCGGTCGGCGGCGCGCCGAGCATCCATCGCGTCCTCGATCGTGCAGCAACCTCGGGATCCGGTGCGCAGCGTTCCGCCGGCACGCGACAGCGCGAGGTGCACGCCGATGACATCGTGCCCGGCCTCGACGGCACGCGCAGCCGCCACCGCGGAGTCGACTCCGCCGCTCATCGCCGCCAGAATACGCATGGGCACCAGTCTACGAGCGGGTGGCTGGCAGCGGGCCGGATGCCGGTGGCGCTGCGCTCACGCTCACGCTCAGCGGCCGGAAGCCCGCGCGTACGCGTCGGCGATCACCGCGATCACGGCATCCACATCCGCATCCGTCGAGGTGCGGCCGAGCGTGAAGCGGAGCACGCTGCGCGCGTCGCGCTCGGTGCGCCCCATCGCCATCACCACGTGCGAAGGCTCCGCGACGCCGGCCTGGCAGGCCGAACCCGTCGACGCGGCGATCCCGGCCATGTCGAGCACGAACAGCAGGCTCTCCCCCACCGCGCCGGGGAACAGCATGTGGGCGTTACCCGGCAGCCGGTTCACGGGATCGCCGAGCAGTTCCGCTTCCGGGACGGCGGCGCGGACGCCTTCGACCAGGCGGTCGCGCAGTGAGCGAAGGCGCGCGGTCTCGCTTTCGCGCTCCGCCTCGGCCTCCTCCAGCGCTGCGGCGAACGCGGCGGCACCGGGGACATCCTGCGTGCCCGCCCGCAACCCCCGCTGCTGCGAGCCGCCGTGCAGCAGCGGCGTCATCCGGGCGGTTCGGGCGACCACGAGCGCGCCCGTCCCGACCGGCGCGCCGATCTTGTGCCCGGCCACACTCATCGCCACCAGCCCGGCCGCCTCAGGCGCGGCCCCGCGCAACTTGCGGAACGACAGTGGCAGATGCCCGCAGGCTGCGACGGCGTCGAGGTGCAGCGGGATGCCGGCGTCGGCCGTGATCCGGCCCAGCTGCGCGGCATCGTTGACGGTCCCCGACTCGTTCCCGGCGACCAGTGCGGTCGCGACCGCTGCATCCTGTGCCGCCTCGGCGAAGCGGACCATGTCTATCCGCCCGAGGACGTCGACCGGCACGGCGCGCACGTCGGCACCGTCACGCGCCAGAGCGCTGACCGTGTCCATAGTCGCGTGATGCTCGGCATCCGGCAGCACGACGGCGTCGGCCTCGGCCCGCCGACTCATCCAGAGTCCCCGCAGTGCCGTGTTGATCGACTCGGTGCCCCCGGACGTGAACACGATCTCGATCGGGTCGCAGCCGAGGACGGCAGCCGTCCGCTCTCGCGACTCCTCCAGCATCCGCCTGGCGTCCTGGCCGGCGCCATGCGTCGATGACGCGTTGCCGACCGTCGCGCTCGCCGTCAGCCACGCCTCGCGCGCCGCGCGACGCAGAGGCGTCGTCGCCGCGTGGTCGAGGTAGAAGCGCACCCCGCCATTCTCCCACCGGCAGACCCGGCCCCGTCCGAAACTCGGACTCGCATCCGGTGAGACGCGGATTCACAGCACGGGTCGTTCGGCGTCTAGTCTGATCGACATGCTCCTGTCGTCGTCGCCGCCGTCGTCGTCGCCGCCGTCCCTCGCGGACGACGCTCTTCGCGATCTCGGCGTGCGCCTGCACGACGGCGTCGGCACCCTGCGAGTGTGGTCGCAGAATGCGTCATCCTTGGAACTGGTCGTCTTCGACGCCGACGACCTCGACTGGGAGATCGCGCAGACCCCGCTCGAGCGCCGTCCCGGCGGCGTGTGGGAGGTGACCAGCGAGCTGCTGCAGCCCGGGGCACGCTATGCCCTGCGGGTGAGCGGACCGCACGGTCCTGGCCACATCTTCAACGCCGAGACGCTGCTGCTCGACCCCTACGCGCGCGGACTCGCGCAGGGCGACGGCTACGAGGAGTGGCGTTCCGTCGTCATCGCCGACGGGTTCGACTGGGGTGACGTGCGCAAGCCCGGCATCCCCCTCGAG
>JAPSIX010000004.1 GCA_031178475.1 Microbacterium sp.
CGCGATGCGCTACTCCGCCGTGCGCGCGGACGTCGACATGCTGGCCGCCGCGGTCGGCGAGGAGAACGTCGCCGTCGGTCTTCCCCTCGAGCACGAGGAGCAGGTCGCGTTCGGTGTTCCCGGTGTGTTGTCGCTCACCGCGATCAACGAGAACGAGGAAGCCGCGCTCACGGTCGCGAACTACCTCGCCAGCCCCGAGGTGTCGCACGAGCTGCAGAAGACTGCGGGCAACTTCCCCGCTCGTACCGACAGCCAGGCACCCGGCGACGACGAGTACACCCAGCTCTTCGCCGACGCACTCGAGTTCGCGCGGTCCGAGACCATGCCGAACGCGGTGCAGATCCAGTCGGCGCTGAAGCCGCACCTGCAGGCCGCGCTGATGGGCAAGAAGACGGCCGAACAGGCACTGGCGGACGCAGCGGCCGAAGCACGGGAAACGATCAAGCGCGCAGGCTGAGCCAGCAGATCGGATAGACGGGTGGCCGTCCGCACATTCCGGGCGGCCACCCGTGCTGTCCGAAAGACCCGCGCAGACCCGACAGGAGCTCGTGTTGCTCGACACGCTCGTGTTGCTCGACAAGGAGGCAGTGAAGCCATGAGATCAGCGGTGCTGAACGACCCCGCAACGGTGACGGATCGTCGGAAACCGTGGCATGCGCGTCTGCGCGAGCCGGCGGCCGGCCTGATCTTCCTCCTGCCGATGCTGGTCCTGTTCGTGATCTTCCGCTTCGTCCCCTCGCTCGGCGCGGTGGGGATGAGCGTCACCGACTACCAGCTGAGCGGCGAGTTCGACTTCGTCGGATTCGAGAACTACACCCGGCTGTTCAGCGACCAGATCTTCCTCTCCAGCCTCTGGGCGTCCGTGCTCTACGCCGTGCTGTACGTGCCGATGGTGTTCCTCGTCGGCATGACGACGGCACTGCTTCTGCACCACGTCGCCCGAGCCGGCGGATTCTTCCGCGGCGCTCTGTTCCTGCCGTACGTGACCTCGTCGGTGCTCGCGGCGATCCTCTGGCTCTGGGTCTTCGCCTCAGACGGCCTGATCAACGGCCTGCTCAGCCAGGCCGGGTTCGGCACCTTCCCCTTCCTGTCGGGGGATCAGATCACGGTGCTCGCGGCCATCGCCGTGGTCGCCACCTGGCGCGGGTTCGGCTACCCCATGCTCATCTTGCTCGCCGGGTTGAAGAACATCCCCGAGGATCTCACCGAGGCCGCCATGATCGACGGGGCGGGACCGGTCCGGCGCTTCTTCTCGATCACCCTCCCACTGCTGCGTCCCGTCATCTTCTTCGTCATGGTGGTCGACACGATCGTCGCGTTCCAGGTCTTCGACCTGATCTACGTCATGACCGGCGGCGGGCCCGCCCGAGCCAGTCACACGCTCGTCTACATGCTCTACGAAGAGGGCTTCCAGTTCTTCGACTTCGGCTACGCCGCCACCATCGGCGTGGCGATCTTCCTGATCGTCCTCGTCATCTCCCTGATCCAGCGCGTCTTCCTCGACAAGGACAACAACGAATGAGCGCCGTCGCCCCGCCCATCGCCGACCCGCTGCTCGAAGAGGAGGCGCCGTCTCAGGACCGCCGTCGTCGTGCCACCAAGGGACAGGTGGCCATCGTCGCGCTCCTCGTCCTCGGATGCATCTTCACCGTCGCGCCGTTCGTGGCGGTGTTCATCCTCGCCATGAGCCCCGCCGGCGCCCCGACGATCCCGTTCCAGTGGCCCGACGAGCTGACGCTCGACAATGTCGTGCGCGTGCTGACGCAGCGCAGCTTCCTGAGCTGGACGTTCAACTCGTTCCTGTACTCCCTCGTCTCGGTCGTGGTCATCCTGATCACCGCCGCCATGGCCGGATACGCCTTCGCGAAGAAGCGCTTCCCGGGCAGGAACGTCATCTTCTGGTCGTTCCTGGCGACACTGATGGTCCCCAGTCAGGCCACGCTGATCCCGCTGTTCGTGCTCGTCGCGGAACTCGAGGGCGTCAACACCTACTGGGGCCTGATCGTGCCGACGCTCGCGAACGCGCACGCGGTGTTCCTGATGCGACAGTTCATCATGGGGCTGCCCAATGAGCTGTTCGACGCCGCCCGCATCGACGGTGCGGGGGAGTGGACCGTGTTCTGGCGCATCGTGCTGCCGCTGACGAAGCCGGTGCTCGCGACCCTCGGGATCTTCGTCTTCCTCTGGCACTGGAACGACTTCCTGTGGCCGCTGGTGATCGCCCAGTCCGACCAGATGCGCACCCTGACCGTCGGTCTGGCCTCGATGAACGCCGAGACCGTTTCGAACGCCACGCTCATGGCGGCGGCAGCGGTCAGTGTCGTCCCGTGTCTGCTGATCTTCGCGGTGCTGCAGCGCTACATCGTCAACAGCATGGCGATGAGCGGGATCAAGGGGTGAGCATGCGCGTCGTCGACTGCCACCGGGTCATCGGCGCCGTGCCCATGGCCCGTGCTCCCGAGGATCCACTCGGGCTGCTCGCCGAGCTCGACCAGCTGGGCATCGACACCGCCGCGGTCACGCCGGCGTGGCAGCTGTATGGCGACCCGCGGGGGACGGAAGAGTACGTGGCCGCTCGCGGCGAATGGGCACACCACTCCCGCCTGATCGAGGTTCCGGTCGTGCTCCCCGGGCCTGCCGACACGCGCTTCCCCGCAGATCTTGACGACCTCGACGTCGGGCTCGTGCGGACATGTCCGGCGCGGCACCGGTTCGACCCGCTCGGACCTGCCGCTGTTCACTGGTGGAATCGGCTGGCGGAGCGGGGCACGGCGCTCGCCGTCGATGCCGGCGAGCTCGGCCTGGACGGCGTCGCCCGCCTCGCCCAGGCCGCACCGGCCCTCGACCTGCTCGTCCTCGGCCCTGGCTACCGCGAGCTGAGACGGCTGCGCGAGCTGCTGGATGCGCACCCGCGGATCCACGTGGAGACCGGCACGATCGTCTCCGCAGGAGGAGTGGAGTGGCTGGCCCGTGGGGTCGGCGCGCACCGGCTCGTGTTCGGCACCGGCGCGCCGCTGTGGGATGACGCCGGCCCCCGCTTCCAGCTCGACCACCTCGGTCTCCCCGCCGACGACGTCGCGCTCATCGCGCACGGCTCGTGGGACCGGCTCGTGAAGGTGGACGCATGATCATCGACATCCACGGCCACGTCGGCACCTGGCCGGACTTCTTCATCCCCGAGCCGTCCGCGCAGTGGCTCGTCGAGACCAGCACGCGCATCGGGATCGACCTCACCGTCATCTCGCACCTGGTGGCGGTCGGACACGACACCATCACCGGCAACCGGATGGCACTGGCGGCTGCCCGGCAGTTCCCCGGCCGGCTCGGCGTCTGGCTGGTCGCCGACCCGCACCGGCCCGAACGCGCCGCCGACATCCGGGCCCAGCTCGACGAGCCGGGAGTGTGCGGTCTGAAACTGCATCCGGATGTGCACGAGTACGCCATCACCGATCCGGGATACCGTCCCTACCTCGAGCTCGCCGAGGAGAGCGGCGTCCCGATTCTCTCGCACGGCCAGACCCGGTCGCCGTGGTCGGATCCCGCGCAGCTCGCCGAGGTCTGCCGGCGCCACGAGCGGCTGACGCTGCTGATGGGCCATTCCGGCCTCTGGGTGGACGGATTCGATCGGGCGATCGCGTTCGCCCAGGAGCATGCCGGACTGCACCTCGAGATCTGCGGCTCGCGTCTGACGCACCGCTGGGTGGTGCGTCTGGTGAGCGAGGCCGGCGCGCACAAGGTGCTGTTCGGCTCGGATGCCAGCTTCCTCGACCCGCGCGTCGGTCTCGGAAAGGTGCGCATGGCGCGGCTGACCGACGAAGAGCGCGCACTCGTGCTCGGCGGCAACGCCGCACGCATCCTGGGGGAGAGGTGGCGAGGATGAGCGACCGGCTCGCGATCGACGGCGGAACACCCGTGCACGACGGGCGCTGGCCCGCCTGGCCACCGCCCGCCGATGAGCGCCAGCGCGCCCTGCTGGCCGAGGTCCTCGACTCCGGGGCCTGGGGGGCGACATCCGGCCCGCTGTGCGACGAGCTCGCTGAACGCTTCGCGGCATCCCACGGCGCCCGACACGGCGTCACGCTGACCAACGGCACGCTGGCGCTCTTCGTCGCGCTGCAGTCCGCCGGCGTCGAACCGGGTGACGAGGTGATCGTCCCGGCCTACACCTTCGTCGCCTGCGCGACCTCGGTGCTGCTGCTGGGGGCGACCCCGGTGATCGCCGAGGTGGATCCGCAGCACCTGCACCTCAGCGCCGAGACCGTGCGCAGCGCGATCTCACCACGGACGCGCGCCGTGATGGTCGTGCACCTCGCCGGCAGCCCCGCACCGATGCGAGAGATCCTCGACGTCGCGAGCGAGCACGACCTGGTCGTCATCGAGGACTCCGCGCAAGCGCACGGCGCGCGCTACGACGACAGGCCGGTCGGCTCTCTGGGCACCGCCGCGACGTTCAGCTTTCAATCCAGCAAGGCGATGACGGCCGGTGAGGGCGGACTCATCCTCACCGACGACGCGGCGATCGCCGACCGGGCATGGTCGCTGTGCAACGTCGGCCGCGAGCGCGGCGGTCAGTGGTACGGGCACGCCCGCGTGGGATGGAACCTGCGGATGACCGAGTTCCAGGCGGCGCTGCTGCTGCCATGGCTCGATCGGCTCGACGACGAGATCGCGCTGCGCGAATCCTTCGCCACCGCACTCGCTGCCCAGCTGCACGCGCAGGGCGGAGAGGTGGATGTCGTCGCCGACCCGCAGGGGACCACCAGAAACTCCCGGCACCTGCTCATCCTGCGCCTGCGTGGACCCCGCGATCGCGACTGGGTCGCCGCGGCGCTCGAGGCCGAGGGGGTGCCGGTCGATCTCGGCTACCCCCATCTCGGGTCCATCGAGCCGGTCGCGGCGAAGTCGCGGGTCGTCGGCGACCCGGCCGACCGATACACCGATCTGCTCTGGCTGCGCCAGCCCATGCTCATGGCCGGGGAAGCCGGCGCTGTGAAGACCGCAGAAGCGCTGCACCGTGTGCTCGCCGATGCCCGCTCGCGCGATCGACTCGCGCAGGACGAGAGGTACTGAAGTGTCCGTCATCGTGAGTGCTCCCGCAGACCCGAGCATCCTCAGCAGGTTCCGCCAGGGCGGCGTCATCCCCGCCCACCCGCTGGCGCTCACCGCCGACCGCCGGCTCGACGAGCGCCGGCAGCTGGCGCTGAGCCGCTACCAGATCGAAGCCGGCTCGCTCGGGTTGGCCGTCGCCGTGCACTCCACCCAGTTCGCCATCCACGACCGCCATCGCCACCTGCTCGAGCCGGTGCTCGCGCTCGCGGCCGAGGCGGCGGGCGAGTACCCCGACCGGGCGCCGCTGCTGATCGCCGGCGGCACCGGTCCGACCGCGCAGGCCGTCGCAGAGGCCGAGCTTGCGGCATCCCTCGGCTTCCACATGGTTCTGCTGTCGACCTACGGCGCCGGCCGGCTCAGCGAGGACGAGCTTCTCGAGCGGGCCAGGGAGGTGTCGCACGTGCTGCCCGTGATCGGTTTCTACCTGCAACGCGCCGTCGGCGGGCGGTACCTGTCGCGCTCGTTCTGGCAGCGGCTGGCGGAGCTGCCGAACGTCGTCGGCATCAAGATCGCCCCCTTCGACCGGTACGCCACACTCGACGTTGTCCACGGGGTCGGGCTGTCGGGCCGCGCCGACGAGGTGGCGCTCTACACCGGCAACGACGACACGATCGTGATCGACCTGCTCTCGTCGTTCGCCAGCAAGGACGAGCGGGGGCGGCCCCTGCGGCTGGAGATCGTCGGCGGGCTGCTCGGCCAGTGGGCCGTCTGGGTGCAGAACGCCGCCGAGATCATGCAGCTCGTCAAGCGCGCCAAGGCGGGGGATGCCGAGGCGATGACCACCCTGCTCGAGGTCAACCCGAAGCTCACCGACGCGAACGGGGTGATCTTCGACGCCGCAAACGACTTCGCCGGGTGCATCCCCGGCATCCACGAGGTGCTGCGACGCCAGGGGCTGCTGGAGGGGGTCTGGCTGCTCGACGAGGACGAGCGGCTGTCGCCGGGGCAGCTGGCCGAGATCGATCGGGTCTGGGACGCCTACCCCGAGCTTCGCGACGACGCGTTCGTCGCCGAGAACCTGGACCGCTGGCTGCGGTAGCGCACCTCAGAGGTTCAGCTTGTAGAGGGTGAGCGGGCGTCCGCTCGTGCCGGAGGGCTGCTGCCCGACCCGCTCGGCGTAACCGGCCAGCTCCAGTCGCTGCATCATCCGCCGCGCCGTGCGCTGCTCGATCGAGAGGGCGCCGGCGATGTCGCGGGTGGTGACGGCATCCGACCCGGCTGCCGCATCGCGCAGCTTCCGCACGGTCTGCGCCGAGAGCCCGACGCGCGCGGTGATCACGCCGATCCCGGCCTGCTCCAGCGGCGGGTCGTCGCTGGAGCGGTCGGTGTCGAGCACGATGTCGACGTCGTTGCGGAAGGATGCCGCGGCGGCGACGTCACCATGGCTGCGGGCGCGGGACAGCGCGCGCCGCGCGAGCGACTCCGCCTCGGCGGCGGTGCGGCCGAACCCGAATCCGATCTGCACGCGCTCCCGATCGGCCGCGAGCCGGCGCAGGATCGGCGCGGAGGTGAACTGCGCCGTGACGTCGGCGAGCGGTCCGCGCGTGGTGACGATCATGCCCCGGCCGTCGTCGACGCGACAGTACGTCCCCGCGATGCCGGCCGCCTCCCGCGCGAGGTCGCGCTCGAGTTCAGTGGTCCACGGCGACGCCTCGACGAGACCGAGCACGACATGGGCATCTTCGTTGGACTGGTTGGACGCGAGCAGAAGCAGCTGGTGGAGGGTGGTGCGCACGGACTTCCACGAGGGGACCAGCCGCAGGACGGGGATCTCGCCGCGCAGCGCCTCGTACACCGAGGCGACGCAGGTGATCGCCACCGACCCGTCGGCGGCGTGACGCCGATGGAAGTCGATCAGCGTCTGCGAGGTGACCCCGGCGCGGAAGGGCAGCGAGCGGATGCCGTCGGTGGGCAGATCCGACTCGGTCAGCACTGCCAGCACGTCGGAGGTGGCCAGGGTGTCGATCGACATCCGGGTGATGTCGGCCCCATCCTTCAGCAGCTGCACGATCGCATGCAGCAGCGGGGTGCCGGTGTAGTCGATGTACAGGGCCGGGCGGTTGAGCCGATCAGCGGCGTAGGTGTACGGGATGACGCCGGTGAACAGCCACGCGTCGACGTCGGCCGCGTGCGCGCCGACGATCTGCTCGGCCTCGGTCTCGTGTGAGTAGGGGTAGCGCCGGATGCGAACGCCCGCGGTCCGGTCGCCCAGATCCGCGACGCTCCTGACCAGGTCGTGCGGTCCCACCACTCCGATGACCGTCGTCATGCTCTCCGCCTCCCGCGCGTTGCAGAGCCTACCGCCCGCGCTGTGGCGAGCACACCTGCCCGCTCGTCATCGGAGAGGTCGGCGGGGCGCAGCGGATCCACCGCCATGTCGGCGGGCACCAGTCCTTCGTCGGCGGCGATCCACAGCATCCGCTGGACGTAACCGTCCCACGGCGGGCGGAAGGTGACCTCCGCCAGCGAATCGAGCGCTCGCGAGGCGTGCAGGAACGCGGTGGCGTCCCCGTCGCGGTGAGCCCGGACGACGGCGGCCGACGCTTCCACGCAGGCGGCGGTGATGCCGACGAGGGCGCCCTGCGCGCCCCACATCAGCGACGGACCGAACATGCGGTCCTCTCCGGTCACGACGGTGCGACCGGCATCCGTCGCCAGCGCGATGCCCTCCTGACAGGCGACGGCGTCGCGCAGACGCGCCGGCTTGAACGCCGCGACCGCGGGATGCTGCAGCAGACGCCGGAGGTGATCGGCGGGGTAGGGGCGGGTGTAGAGGTCGAAGGCGATCAGGGGAAGCCCGGTCTGCTCCCACAGCTCATCGCACCGCGGCAGAGTCTGCTCCGGCCCGGAATCGCTCGCGCGGAAGAGGAGCAGGGCGTCCGCCCCGGCATCCGCCGCGATGCGGGGCCAGGTTCGCGCGTCCTCGGTATCGGCGGCTTCGGTGACGCCCGTGACGACGAACGGGCTGACCTCGCGTGCGATCTCCACCAGCGTTCGCCGGGTGAGCGGATCCAGCAGGTCGCCGCGGCCGGTGTGCACCGCGACGGCCAGACCGTCGGCACCGCGCTCCATGAGGGCGGCGAAGTAGTCGCGCACGACGGTGAAGTCGATCTCGCCGGCGGCGTTCATCGGGGTCGCGGCGGCGGCGATGAGCTTTCCACGGAGCGCGTCGGCGCACCTCCGCGAGACCTCATGCATCCCGCCACTATACGACGCCGCCTTGCGCCGCCCGCCGCCGGTTGCAGATGCGATGAGGCAGCGATAGTTTCGGTTCAGGCCGTAACCCGAGGGTCGGGATGCCGGCGGAGGAGCCCGATGACGTACCAGTGGTATTGGCCGGACGCGAACCCGTACAGCTGGGACTTCGAGCGGTGGCGCACCCACTACCAGCCCGAGGCCGTGCAGAGTGCGCAGACCGGCGCCGCGGACCCGTTGCCGCTGCTCGACGCCGTCGGGGAGGTGGCGGATCGCAAGGACCGGTGGGAGCAGGAGGTCGTGCCCGGATTGCGGGCTGTCTCCGACCGCGTCCTCGGCACGCTCACCGATGTCCCTCCCGCGGATCCGCGCGGGGAGGCGGTCGGGCCGCGCTTTCGCACCGAGCACTACTCGATGCAGCGCCTGCGCTATCCGCTCACCGACGAAGAGTTCGGGTACGGGTGGCTGCTGACCCCTCATGAGCCGGTGGTGGCGGATGCCGCCGTGCTGGCGCTTCATCCCACCGCGTGCAACGGCAAGGATCAGATCGTCGGTCTCGACGAGACGCCCATCTCCACGAACGGCGGCCCTTACGCCCGCGAGCTGGCCGAGCGGGGGCTGACCGTGTTCGCCCCCGACGCGATCACGTTCGGCGAGCGGCAGATGGACCACCGAAACGCCAAGTACCGCAGCGCCTGGGAGTTCTACGACGCGCATCCGGACGGGTCGGTCATGGCGAAGATGTCCTTCGACACCAGCCGAGCGCTCGACATGCTCGAGCAGCTCGGATTCCGTCGCTTCGGCTCGATCGGGCACAGTCATGGCGCATACGGCACATTGTTCGCCATGCTCGCCGACGAGCGGATCGCGGCCGGCGTGATGAGCTGCGGCATCAACCTGCTGCGCGACGACCCCGGCCCCGAGCGGTGGTGGCGGGCGACCGCGCTCATGCCCCGGTTGGGCCTCGGGGGTGAGGATGCCGTGCAGACCCCGATCGACTTCCACCACTGGCTCGCATTGGTCGCCCCGCGGCCGGTGCAGATCATCGGCGGAACCGAGGATCACATCTTTCCGAACGTTGCCCCGCTCGCGGGTCGCCTGGAGGAGGTGCGCGAGGTGTACGCCCTGTACGGGGCGGCGGATGGCCTGCAGGTCGACATCGGCCCCGGTGGACACGTGTTTCCGCCGGCGGCACGCGAGGTGGGTTATTCGCTCCTGAAGACGACCCTCGCGGTCTGATCGCGACCCCTGAACGGCCCGGCACCGGCATCCCTGCTGCGCCGCCGCAGAATTCACCCTTGACAATTTCGGTCAGGGCCGTAACCATTTCAAGGGACCAAGGGCGACCCCCGCGCCCTGGCACCCCTGGAGGGACATCCCCATGAACGTGGTCAAGAAGAAGCTCAGGGCCTACTTCGGCGCAGCACTCGCGCTGACGATGCTGCTGTCGACACTGTCGCTCACGAGCGCAGCCGTCGCGGAGGAGACCGCCGACCCGCCTCCCATCCGCTACATGTTCGCCAACTCGTTCAGCGGGCAGGCCGAGATCCGCGTCCTGGGCGACATCAACGCCGTGCCGATCACGCGCAAGCAGTCGTACGGCGCCAGCATCGGCGCGACGGCGATCGGCCAGTCCCGCTCGTTCGAGTTCGACGTAGCGGCGGCCGGGTACTACCTGATCTCGTTCCAGGGCTACCGGTACTTCTCGTCAGGCATCGGCGACCTGATCATCGACGGCGAGACGATCGGCCAGTACGACTTCTACGACCCGGGCAGCACGTACGGGCCCGACATCGCGATCAAGACCATCGAGCTCTCCGCCGGCACCCACGAGCTGACGCTGCTCGTCTCCGGCCGCAACCCGTCGGCCACACAGCGGAGCAATTACTCGCTGTACCCGACGGCGCTCACGCTGACGCCGCAGGCCTCCCTGGCCGAGCTCCAACTCACCGTCGACGCCAAGGAGCGGCTGCTCCTCGACGAGGTCGTGAACCTGCAGGCATCGTTGACGATGACCGACGGCACGGCCGTGAACGATCCGACCTACCAGTACGCGAGCAGCGACCCGGCGGTCGCCAGCGTCGACGCCGACGGGAACGTCACCGCCCTCGCCGGTGGCACGACCACGGTCACGGTCACCGCGACGGGCAACGGGCAGACGCTCGTGAAGGAGGTGCCGATCGAGGTCATCGACGCGAGACTGTCGAGCGTCACCGTGACCATGGACACGGGCGAGCTGCTCTTCGGCGAGTCGGCGCAGCTCTCCGTCGCCGGCACCCTGTCCGACGGGACGGAAGCCGACCTGACCGGCGCCTCGACGGTGTTCGGGAGCAGCGACCCCGCCACCGTCCACGTCGACGAGGCGGGCAAGGTCACCGCCGTGCGCCCCGGCGAGGCCGACCTGACCGCCCGGGTCACCTTCGCGGGTGCGACGCTCGAAGACACGCTGCACGTGACGGTCTCCGACGAGATCGCGAACGCGAAGACCCGCAGCACGATCTACACCGAGGAGCGCGTGGCTGCGGCCCGCGAGAACGTCAAGAGCTACGACTGGGCCAAGAGCCAGCGGGATGCCGCGGTGCAGAAAGCCGATCAGTACCTGCGCAACGGCATCGAGTTCCTGTGGAACATCGTCCCGCCGCAGACACTGCCGCGCAGTTACGCCGTGAACCAGCGGCTGGGCAGCCCGGTGACCGGAAGGGACATCGACGAGTACGGCAACTATCCGTACCAGGCCGACCCGTTCGCCAGGCCGTGGAAGATCGTCGATCCCAGCAGCGGCTACACCTTCCCGACCAACGACTTCGCTTCGTTCTACGAGAGCGGCCTCGATGAGCACGGCATCTTCCAGCGCGAACTCGCCGACGAGCAGTACCTCGTGAACGAGCTGTACCCCGAGAAGGGACCGACCTGGGGCGTCGACGACGGCCTGGGGTGGGTGGATGCCGAGGGCAACCACTTCCCGTTCATCGCCTACTACGTGCACTGGTTCCTCTGGCACGGCACCGACAGCGTGATCTCGAACGCGAACGTCGCGCTGCGTGACGCCTACCTCTACACCGGCGACATGAAGTATGCACGCGCCGGCATCGCACTGCTGGACCGGATCGCCGACATCTACCCGTCACTGGACGTGTCGAAGTTCGACCAGACCGTGTTCCTCAATTCGCACGGCGGTCTGCAGACCGGCAAGGCTGTCGGATCGCAGTGGGAGGAGCTGCTGATCAGGGAGTTCATCCACTCGTACGACGCGTACTTCCCGGTGATGGACGACCCCGAGGTGGTCGCCTTCCTGAGCGCGAAGGCGGCGGAGCACCAACTGAACAACCCGAAGAACAGCGGCGACGCGATCCGCCGGAACGCCGAGGACGGGATCGTCCTGCAGGCGTACCCGGCGGTGCGGAACGCGCAGATCTACAGCTCGAACGGCAGGCACGCCAACGTCCTGACCCAGGCGGCCGTCGTGTACGACACCATGCCGCAGACGCAGGAGTGGCTGGACTTCGCGTTCCAGGCCGGTGGTCTCACACCCCCGCCGCGTCAGGTGCTCGGCGGTGACATCCTGGCGCGACTCGTCGACGTCGTCGACCGCGACGGTGCGCCGACCTCGGGTGCGCCCGAGTACAACCTGCTGTGGCTTGCCCGCTACATCCGCATGGCGGACACGCTGCAGGGCTACGACAAGTACCCGGCGGCCGATCTGTACGACAACGTCAAGTTCAAGAAGCTGTTCTCGAACATCTACCCGCTGATCCTCAGCGAGAACTACATCCCGACGTTCGGCGACTCGAAGAAGACCGGCGACCCCGGGATCTTCGGCGTCAGCATGATCGACATGGTGAAGGCGTATCAGCGCTACCGCGAGCCGATCTTCGCGCAGATGGCCTACTTCCTGAACGGCAACAAGCTGGACGGCATCAACGGCGGCATGTTCGCGACGAACACCAAGCAGCTCCTCAAGGACATCAAAAAGGTCATCAAGGAGCACGGCCCGCTCGACCTGCCGACCGACAACCTCGCCGGCTACGGGTTCGCCGCGCTTCGCGACGGCACCAGCGCCGAGAAGGCGAAGGACGACAGCACGATGCGCGACGTGTGGATGTACTACGGCCGCAACCACGGTCACGGGCACCGCGACACGCTGAACATCGGGATGCACGCCTTCGGTCTCGACCTCTCGCCCGACCTCGGCTACCCCGAGTTCGCCGACAACCAGAACATGAACCGCTTCCAGTGGGTGAGCAACACCATCAGCCACAACACGGTCGTCGTCGACGAGTCCAAGCAGCGGCCCCAGTTCGTCGCCCAACCGAAGCACTTCGACGACGGTGACCGCGTGGAGCTGCTCGACGTCGAAGCGCCCCAGGTGTACCCGCAGACCGAGCTCTACAAGCGCACCACCGCGATGATCAAGGTCGACGAGGCGAACTCCTACTCGGTGGACTTCTTCCGGGTGAAGGGCGGCGAGAACCACCACTTCAGCTTCCACGGAGCCGAGGGGTCGGTCACGACCGACGGGCTTGACCTGGTCGCTCAGCCGACGGGCACGTACGCCGGACCGGACGTGGAGTTCGGGCAGCGGGTCGACAGCGTCGAGGGGCACCTCTACCAGGGCCACGGGTTCCACTGGCTGAAGAACGTCGAGCGCAGCGCCGACCCCGCCAGCGGATTCAGCGTCGACTGGAAGGTCGAGGACACCTGGGACGTCTACGGCAACGGGGCAGGAGCCGAGACCGACGTGCATCTGCGGCTGACGATGCTCGGCGACCTCGACGAAGTGGCGCTCGCCGACGGTGTTCCCCCGCAGAACAAGCCGGGCAACCCCGAGGCTCTGCGCTATCTCGTGGCCAAGCGCAGCGGGGCGAACCTCGACAGCGTGTTCACCTCTGTGATCGAACCCTACAAGGGTGAGCGATACATCGAGTCCGTCGAGCAGGTGAGCGCGACCGTCGACGGCACCGAGGTGACCGGCACGGACGTGCGGGCGGTCAAGGTGACCCTGGCAGACGGCCGGGTGGACTACATCGTCAACGCGATGCAGCCGGACGTCACGTACGTCATCGACGACACGTTCACCTTCCAGGGCTTCTTCGGGGTCTACTCCGAGAAGGACGGGGAGCAGGTGTACGGCTACGTCAACGAGGGAACCGTGATCGGTGATCTCGTCGAGGACGCGACGGCGTCGGTCACCGGCAGCGTCGTGGACTACACCAAGACGCTCAGCCTCGAGAACTCGATCACGGTGAAGCTGTCGCAGCCGATCGCCGACGCGGAGCGGCTGGTCGGGTCGTACATCTACGTCGAGACCGACGGCGAGCGCAACGGCGCGTACCGGATCAAGGGGATCGCGTCGCAGGACGGCGACACAGTCACCCTCGACATCGGCGACATCACGCTGATCCGCAGCTACATCAACCCGAGCGAGATGAGCCGCGGCTTCACCTACAACATCGCCGAGGGCGCCGGCTTCGTCATCCCGCTGGCGACGGAGGTGCAGGCGGAGTAGAACCCTGTCGGCGTTCCGGGGTGGGCGGGCCGAGGCCCGTCACCCCCTGTTCACCCGCCGTTCGATTCGCGGTACTGCGGTCTCGTAATTCCGCGTCACTTTCGGGAGTTGGAATACCGGTGTTCTCGCAATGACGAGTGCATCCTCTCCCGAAAGGTCATCATGCGCCGTACCACCCTGCCAGTCGCCGGCCTTCTCGCCGTCGGCGCCCTCGTACTGACCGGCTGCCAGGGCTCCTCCGCCGAGGCCGCCCCCGCCGACCCGAACGCCCCCATCACCATCGCCACGCTCCCGATCGGGGAGGACCCCACCGCCGAGAATCCCATCGAGGTGTTCGCCGAGCTGTTCGAAGAGGCGACCGGCCGCAAGGTCGAGGTCACCGATGTGCCCGACTACCTCAGCGTCGTCGAGGCCATCCGCGCCGATCACGTCGACATCGGCATCATGAGCGGGTTTCCCTCGGCGCTCGCCGTGAACACCGGCGAGGTCGACCCCCTGGTCGCCTTCGAGGGCGACGACAAGCCGGTCTCGACCTGTGTGGTGCTGAACGATTCGCCGGTGCTTTCCCTCGAGGACCTCGAGGGAAAGACGGTCGCCTTCGCCGACCAGGCCTCGAGTTCGGGTTACTTCATGCCGGTCTACATGCTGCACGAGGCGGGTCTCGAGCGAGGCGACGACTACGAGGCCGTGTTCGCCGGTGGCCACGAAGGATCGTTCGCCGCGCTCGCGCAGGGGCAGGTGGATGCCGCGTGCACCGCCATCATGCTCACCGAGCTCGGCAAGCCCATGTTCCCCTTCGAAGACGGCGAATGGCGCGGCGTGGGGGAGAGCCCGTCGATGGCAGTGCAGGGCACGGTGCTCGGCCGGCAGTCCCTCGACGCGGAGACCCGCGCGGTGATCGCAGACGGCATCGCCAAGGTCTTCTCACCCGAGAACGCTGAGCGGCTCGGTGCGATGGGATCCTTCGCCGGACTGGGACAGGTCGTCGAGCCCGACGCCGACCTGTACGCCTCCTTCGCCGAGATCGCCGCGGTCGCCGGCGTCGAGCTGAAGGACCTCAAGTGACCACGCTGAACATCGCGGAGGCCGGTCGCACTGAGCGCACATCCACCGCCGAGCTCCGGCAGGCGCTGCCCCTGGTCACCGTGCGCGATCTCGAAGTCGCCTACGACGCGCACACCGTGCTCGACGGCGTCGACCTCGACCTGTTCCCCGGTGAGATGGTCGCGCTGCTGGGCGCATCCGGCTCAGGCAAGTCGACGCTCATGCGCAGTCTCACCGGCTTCGCGCCGATCTCGTCGGGTACCGTGCGGGTCGCGGGCCACGACGTCACAAACCTGCGCCGGGGCGAGCTGCGCACCCTGCGCTCGCACGTGGGACAGGTGTTTCAGCAATTCAACCTCATCCCGCGCCTGAGTGTGCTGACGAACGTGCTCACCGGAGCCCTGCACGGCGCGGGGCCGGTGAACCTGGTCGGCGGCTTCACCTCCGCGCACCGCCGCCGGGCGCTCGAGCTGCTTGACCGAGTGGGGATCGCGCACAAGGCGACAACGCCCGCCCGCGCGCTTTCCGGCGGTCAGCAGCAGCGTGTCGCGATTGCCAGGGCGCTCATGCAGCAGCCTCGGGTGATCCTCGCCGACGAACCGGTCGCTTCGCTCGACCCCAAGCTCGCCGACTCCGTGCTCGAGCTGTTGCGGCAGATCGCCAGCGAAGACGGCATCCCGGTGCTGGTGAGTCTGCATGTGCTGCCACTGGCCCTGGCGCACAGCGACCGAATCGTCGGCCTTCGGCACGGAGAGATGATCATCGCCGACGCCACCTCCCGGCTGGATGCCGCCGCACTCGCTCCGCTGTACGAAGAGCGAGGAGCAGGCCGATGAGCGTTGACGCGCCCGCACGTTCCGCAAGCACTCCGACGCCCGAGCTGAGTTCCGCCGAGCGGAGTCGCCTCGAGAGCGCCTTCCGCATCCCGCGGACCCGGTTCCTGCTCGGCCTCCCTGTCGCGATGCTGATCCTGATCTGGTCGTTCGACGGCGCCGGTTTCGACTTCGTCAAGCTCGGCGACGGCGCGGTCAACATGGGTGAGTTCCTCTCGCGGCTGTTCCCGCCCGATTTCTCGAAGATCGGCATCATCCTCGCGCTGCTGCTCGAAACCTTCCAGATGGCGATCGTGGGCACCGTGCTCGGGGCGGTGCTGTCGCTGATGATCGCGTTCGGGGCGTCTTCGAACATCGCACCGAGGTGGCTGTACTACCCGACGCGCTGGGTGATGAACGTCATCCGCTCCGTGCCCGACCTCGTCTTCGCGCTCATGTTCGTCTCGGCCGTCGGGTTGGGGCCCTTCGCCGGCATCCTGGCGATGACGCTCGGCTCGATCGGATCGATCGGAAAGATCTTCGCTGAGGCCATGGAGCAGGTCGACCGGGGGCCCGTCGTCGCGATGGAGGCCGTCGGCGCGTCGAAGCGGCAGGTCATCCAGTACGGCGTGCTGCCGCAGGCCGCACCGCTGCTCACCTCGTACACGCTGCTGCTCTTCGAGGGCAACGTGCGCGGCGCCACGATCCTGGGCCTGGTCGGGGCGGGCGGCATCGGCCTCGAGCTCACCACGGCCATGCGCATGTACGACTACGGCCACCTCAGCGCCATCATCATCTGCATCATCGTGCTTGTCACGCTGATCGACCAGGGCAGTGCGCTCATCCGAAGGAGAATCACGTGACGATCATCGACTCCGCCCCCGCATCCCGCGCGCTGTCGGCGCCCGAGCTCTCAGCCCCAGTCAACATGCGAGATCTCGGCGGCATCCCCATTGCCGGCGGCGTGCTGCGCGAGGGCTTTGCGATCCGCACCGACGATCTGGCTCTGGTCACCGACGAGGTGGCCGACGAGCTCGTCGAGCGCGGACTCTCCGCGATCATCGATCTCCGCTCCAACGCCGAGGTGGCGATCACCGGGCGGGGACCGCTCGGTGAACGTCCGGTCGCGTACCACCACATCGCCCTGATGGCGAACGTCGGAGATTCGATGCCGACCGTGAACCGGGACTGGCGATTCACGCACGAGTCGATGGGCGAGTCGTACGTGGCGATGGCCGAGACCGCGGCGTCGGGGCTGGTCACCGCGCTCAACGTGATCGCGCACGCACCGGGGACGACCGCCTTCCACTGTGCGGCGGGCCGTGACCGCACCGGGGTGCTCGCCGCTGTGCTGCTGTTGGCGCTGGGCGCCTCCGACGACGACATCGTCGCCGACTACGCCCGCACCGGCCCGAACATGCCCGGCATCATGCACCGCACGCGCGGTCTGATGGGTCCGCTGATGATTCGGCTCGGCGTCGACGAGGAGACCATGCGGCGCTCGCTGCCCGACGGACCGATGGACGTGTCGATGCGCATCCTGCTCGCCACCCTGCGCGACCGGTACGGCGACCCGCTGGGGCCGCTGCGCGCGGCTGGGCTCTCCGGCGACACGGTCGCCCGGCTGCGGGCTCGGGCGGTCAGTCCATGACGATCGCCGAGGCCAGGGTCGGGCGGCCTCGAGGACCCGGCCGCCCGCGCGACGAGGAGATCGACGGGCAGATCATCGCCGCGACGCTCGCGATCATCGATGCGGGCGAGGAGGTCACGGTCGGCCGGGTCGTGGCGCGCAGCGGCGTGAGCCGTGCCGCCCTGTACCGCCGCTGGCCCTCGCTCACTGCCCTCATCGCGCAGGCGCTGGACGGGGAGCGGGCGGTGCCGCCCGAGTATCCCGACGACGGAGATCTGCGCGAGGCCGTTCTCACCGGGCTCGGACTCGGTTCCGGAGGGCTGGCGGCAGCGGCCGCCGGGTACTCCGAGGAGCGGTTCCGGCAACGCGTCCGCCTGGTGATGGCCGACCGAGCGTTGCAGAGGACGTACTGGGCTTCGCACGTCTCCCGCCGACGCGTGCCCCTCGAGAACGCGCTGCGTCGTGGAATCGCTCGCGGCGAACTGCGCGCCGATCTCGATGTCGAGGCGTGCTTCGACGTGATCGCCGGGGCGGTGTACTACCAGCTGGTCGTCCGCGGCGACCGCATCGACGACCCGGCGACCATCAGCCGACTGCGTGCCGCTGTCGACGTCGTTTGGCGCGGGATCTCCGTCTGAACCACGCTCACCCCACCCGCCGCGCCACCGCGACCTGCGCCTCGAGATCCGCCACCACCCGCGAACCCGCCGCCGCGCGGATGCCGAGCACGTCGGCGATCTCGAGAGCCATGACCGCGTGGCCGGCGGCGTTCGGGTGGAACGGGTCGTTCAGCATCCCCCACGGCACCCCGCCGCCGCCGAGCTGCTCGAAGCGGGCGAACTGGTCGATGAGCACGATGTCCTCGGTCGCGGCGACGTCGCGCACGGCCTGCGCGAAATCGGCGATGCGCGCTCGCTCCGGCGCGTTGGCGACATCGACGGCTGGCTGCGTCTGCAGGACGGGAACGGCGCCGAGTTCGCGGACCCGCCCGACGAACTCGGTGACGGATGCCGCGAATTCGGCCGGCTCGATGATGGGGAACACTCCGCCTGTGGAGCAGTCGTTCGTGCCGATCATGAGCGACACGATGTCGGGGCGCCACGTGGCGACGCGGCGGCTGAAGTCCTCCAGAAGCTGAACGATGCGCCATCCGCTGTTCGCCGTGTTGATGACCGCATCCCGCGCCCGCCCCAGATCGCCGCGGATCAGCTCGTGCAGGTGATCGACGTAGTTGCGGGCGCCCTGTGTGTGCACGAGCCCGTGGGTGATCGAATCGCCCGTGAACACCCAGTTCAGCGGGTCGCTGCTGCCGAGGGCGTGCTGGAGGCTGGTGAGGTCTTCTGGCATTGTGTTCCTTTCCGGGCTGGGCCCCTCGACAAGCTCAGAGACCCAAGGTGATGTTCCTATAGAAGCGGATGCCGGGCGGCTATCGTTGCGGTATGCGTGCGCGTCCGGAACCCGACGACTTCGACGAGTTCTGGAAGGGCCTCGCCGCCCGCGCATCGCGCGTCGAGCCCAACCCCACGCGGTCGCCCGCCGAGCCTGCGTCCGACGGGGATGCCACCCGCACAGAACTCGCGCACTTCACCTCGCTGGACGGCATCCGGCTCGGTGGCTGGCTGGTGCTCCCGGAAGGGAAGATCCGCTCGGCGGTGATCATCGCGCACGGCTACGGCGGGCGCGCAGCTCTCGACCCGAGGTGGGCGCCGGCGGATGCCGCGGTGTTCTACCCGGTGGCGCGCGGGCTTCCCTCGCTGTCGCTGGTTCCGGGCATCCCGTCGGTCGGCCGGCAGCACGCGCTGCACGGGATCGATGCCGCCGACACCTACGTCCACGGCGGCTGCGCGGCCGACGTCTGGTGCGCCGTGAGTGCGCTCGAAGAGATTCTCGGAACACGACTCGGCCAGCGCCACGGCGGCCTCCGGCTGGGCTACTTCGGGCCGAGCTTCGGCGGCGGGATCGGCGCGATGGCCCTGCCGTGGGATGACCGCATCGACGCAGCATCCCTGTACGTCCCGAGTTTCGGCGCGAACGCCGCCCGGCTCGCCGTCGCCTGCGTGGGCAGCGGAGACGCCGTCTCGCGGTGGGTCGACGCCCACCCCGAGGCGTGGGCGGTGCTCGACTACTTCGACGCGGCGACGGCGGCGCGCCGGCTGGCCGTGCCGACGATCGTCGCACCGGCCCGTGAGGATCCCGCGGTGCCGCCCGTCGGCCAGTTCGCGATCGCGGATGCCGTCCCGCCGGAGCACCGGCGGATCATGCCGATGACGGCGGGGCACCGGGAGTACCCGGAGGAGGCAGCCGAGATGGCGGCCTACGCAGCGGCCACGCGGGAGCTGTTCGCCGGCGCGTGACCGATGCGCTCTCGGATCCGGCATCCGCTCGACGTCGCGATCAGCCGAGCCGGTCGGCGAGCCAGGTCGCGCACGCCGCGAACACGTGATCCGGCAAGGGGTGGCCGCCGTTGTGCAGCAGGGTGTCGAATCCGCCGGCCGGCCAGTGCTGTGACGCGCGGTCGGCGACGTCGCGGTTGTGCGGCCCATCCGACGCGCCGCCTCCGGCGTACAGCAGCGGCCGAGGTGCGATCAGTCCGGTGAGTTCATCGAGGTCCCGATCGGCGGGCGAGCGATCGGCGAAGTACCACGGGTCGCCCCAGTTGGAGTGGGCGAGGCCGAGTCCCGGTTCGTGGGTGACCGCCGCGCGGATCCGCACGTCGAGCGCCGCGAGGAACAGCGCGAGCTTGCCGCCGAGCGAGTGTCCGAAAGCTCCGACCCTGCCGGCATCCACCCCTGGCACCTCCGCCAGCAGGTCGACGGCGAGCATCAGGTCGGCGATGCTGCGTCCCAGCCCGGTGACTCCGGGAAAGCGCGCCGCGTGCGCTGCCGCCGGCGGCCCGTACCGGGTGGCGAGCTCGGTCGCGCCGTCGTCGCGCACCGCGGTCTCGGCCCACCACGGCACGGCGAGCACGCCGATGCCCCGAGCCGCGAAGCGGTCGGCGTAGTCGCGGCGCGGTCCCGGGCGATCCAGCGGGTACAGCCTGCTCGGCAGACCGAGCAGGGATTCCGTGTCGTAGAACGGCACGACGACGACCGGCGACGAGCGCGTGCCGGAGGGCAGCAGCAGCACGCAGGTCCAGTCCGCACCGAACGTGTGCAGATGCAGGTCGAACCGGGTCGTGCCGTGCGGTCCGGCGCCCGGGTCACCCCACCGCCCGCCCGAGCCGGGGGGCCGACGGACGCCCAGCTGTTCCATCCATCGGCGACGCACCGACTCAGACTCGTCTGTCGTCACCGTCGATCCGCTCCCTGTTCGACTCCGATGACCCTCACTTCAGGCCGACCCTCACTTCAGGCCGGACATCATCACTCCGCGCACGAAGTAGCGCTGCAGGAAGACGAAGACGAGGAACGACGGTACGAAGCTGATCACCGCGGCAGCCATCGTGGTCGCGAGCGGCACCTGCTCCTGCTGGAGGGTGTTCATTCCCACGGTGAGGACGTAGTTCTCCGAGGACTGCTGTGACACCATCGGCCACAGGAAATCGTTCCAGTGCGCGAGGAAGACGAACGTCGCCAGGGTGGCCATGATCGGCTTGGTCTGCGGCAGGATGATCGACCAGTAGATGCGGAACTCCCCGGCGCCGTCGATCTTCGCGGCATCCAGCATCTCGTCCGGGATGGAGTGGATGAACTGGCGCATGAGGAACATCGCCGAGGCGTTCGCGAGGGTCGGCACGAGCATGCCCCACATCGTGTCCAGGCCGCCCAGGTCTCCGACGAGGATGTACTGGGGAATGATCGTGAGGTGGTACGGGATCATCAGCATCGCGACGAACACCCAGAAGATGAGCTCGCGCCCCGCGAAGCGCTTCTTAGCGAACGCGTAGCCCGCCATGGAGGCGAAGACGAGCACGAGCAGCGTCGACACCACCGAGTAGATCGTCGAGTTGAGCGCCCAGCGGCCGATGCTGCGGCTGTTCAGAGCCTCGGTGAACGCGTCGAGTGACAGCGTGTCGGGAAACAGCGCACCCGGCATCGAGATCGGCTGTCCGGGCTGCAGCGCGACGATGACCATCGCGTAGAACGGGAACGCGGTGATCACCGCGAAGAACATCAGCAGGGCGTGCATGGGCACGAGCCGGCGTGCCTTGCGCATGGCGCGGGGGGTTCTTCTCTGCCGCCTCTTGTTCTCGTCGAGGTCGGGCAGGACGGTGGCAACGGTCTCGGACATCAGTCGTTCTTCCCCACGAATTTGCGCTGGATCAGGGAGAGCACCAGCGTGATCAGCAACAGGACGACACCGGCCGCGCTGGCGTACCCGAAGTCGAAGTAGCCGAAGCCCTGGTCGTAGATCATGAAGGTGAGCGTGTAGCTGGCACGGGCGGGGCCGCCGCCGGTCATCACGAAGATGGTGTCGAACGTCTGCAGCGACTTGATCGTCTCGATCACGAGCACGAAGAACAGCGCCGGCTTGAGATTCGGCAGGGTGATGTTCCAGAAGCGCTGCCAGCCGTTGGCGCCGTCGAGCGAGGCGGCTTCGTAGTACTCCTGCGGGATGGCGAGCATGCCCGCGAGCAGGATCAGCATGTTGTACCCGAAGCTGCTCCACACGCTCAGGATCGCGAGCGTCGGGAGCACCCAGAATCGATCGGTCAGCCAGCCGATCGGCTCGAGGCCCACCGCTTCGAGCAGGGCGTTGACGGGTCCGCCGCCCGAGAAGATCCACATGAAGACGAGAGCGACGAGCACGCTCGATGTGACCGTGGGCAGGAAGAAGACGGACCGGTAGAACGACATCCCGCGCATCGCCCGGTTGCACAGCTGGGCCATGCCCAGCGAGACGATCAGCGCCAGGGGCATCTGGATCGCTGCGAAGATGAAGGTCACCCGCAGCGAGTCGAGAAAGATCGGATCCTGGAAGAGGCGGATGAAGTGATCCAGGCCGACGAAGGAGTAGGTGCGCTTGAGCGTGTACTCGCCGAAGGCGAGGATCATGCCGTAGATCGCCGGCCACACCCGGAACACCGCGAACAGGATGACCATCGGGGCGATGAAGATGTACCCCGCGATGGCCTCAGGGGATCTCCACCACGGCCGTCTGCGCGGGGTCTGCTTCACGGGAAGTTCTCCTGACTCGTCCGGAGGAGCCGGTTTCGTCGTGAGCGTTGTCATGGGGTCCCTTTGAAAAGTCGCGTGGCGGGGGCCGGGTCACCGACCCCCGCCACGGGTTCCGTGCTTGTCAGAGAATGCGGTTCACTTCTTCGGCCGCGGCGTCCAGCGCCTCCTGCGGGTCGGCGCCCTCGAGCAGCACCCGCTGGATGTGGGGCTTGATGAGGTCGATGATCTCGCGGGCCTTGGGATGCTGCACGCCGGTGCGCACGTACTGCAGGTGCTTCTCACCCTCGGCGAGCTGCGGGTCATCGGTGTAGAGAGGAGCGGTGTCGGTGCGCGGCGAGTAGTAACCCGATGCGGGGAGGAACTCGTCGAGGAACTCCACGTCGGCGAGGTAACGCACCCAGGCCTTGGCGGCGTCGGGAGCGTCGGTCGTGTTGAAGATCGACCATCCTCCGACGGAGCCCGACAGCACGGTCTCCTCGTCGCTCATCGGGTCGGCCGTGATGACGGCATCCTCGCCGAGGATGTTCCGGTGGCTGAGGATGGTCCCGCCGCCGCCGTAGGCGACGTTCTCGCGGCCGGCCTCCGACTGCTCGAACGGGGGCAGGGTCGCGATCTCCTCCCGCGGGATCCAGCCGTTGTCGGCCATCTCCTTGATGAACTCGAGCGCCTTCACTCCCTCGGGGCCGTTGAACGCCGCCTCGGTCATGTCCTCGTTCAGCACCTCGCCGCCCGCCTGCCACAGGTACGGGTAGAAGGTGCCGTTGAGCGTGACGCTGCCGTAGTAGTTGGTGACGTAGTGGCCGGCCTCCTTGACCGCGGGGGCGATCTCCCGCAGCTCGTCCCACGTGGTCGGGCACTCCACGCCGGCGTTCTCGAGCACCTTCACATTGCAGAACGGCGTTCCCACGATCACCAGCTGGGGCGAGCCGTACAGGGTGCCGTCGTACGTCATCGCCTCCAGTGACGAGCCGTGGAACTTGTCCCAGTCGTCACGCAGGTCGTCCAGCGGCAGGAGCAGATCCTCTTCGGCGTAGCGCGGGATGAAGTCGGGGTTGAAGTAGACCACGTCCGGTTCGGTGCCGCCCGAGACAGCGGTGACGAGCGACTCCTCGCGGCCGCTGAACGCCTGCATCTGCAGGTCGATCTCGACGTCGGGATACTCCTCGTTGAACTTCTCGATGTGCGGCTCCCACCAGCTGGGGTCCTGGATCTGCCCGAGTGGATAGGGCCAGAACGTCACGGTGCCCGACACCTCCTCCGGCGGGACCTCTTCGGTCGGGGCCGCGCTGCCGCTGCATGCGGTGAGGAGCAGAACTCCGCTCGTCATGACGGCGCCCGCGGCGAGGGTGGCTTTGTGTCTCATGATCCCTCCATTGGGTTCGGATGCTCCGAGCCGATCGCGGTCCAAGCGGGTATTGCAATCGGTTGCAGTAACGGTATCCGCGACTGGAACGGTGTGTCAAGAGCGCAGGCCGTCGAGTCTGGATCGGGACATCACCACGCACGCTGCGCTCCGCCGTGGTCGGCGCTGTCCTGCGCGAGGAGAGCCACGCGCGTCGCGAGCAGGCTCTGCGCGGTCGTGATCTCGGGCTCGGCACCCGCGGCGATCGCGTCGAAGAAGTAGGCGGCGGGGCGTCGCCCGCGCGGCAGGGCCACCTGGTGGCGGGGGCGCTCGTGCGTCTCCACAGAGAGGGTGTCGTAGGCCCAGTCCAGTTCGGCGGTGCCAGCAGAGCCGGTCAGGCGCATCCGGTAGTGCCCGTGGACCGCCGCCGCCTGCGGCCCGAGCCAGCTCGCATCGATCGTCGCCGTGACGTCGCCGGCGCTCAGAAGCACGGCGACGTGGTCGTCGAAGTGGGGATGCTCGGCGTGCCGGGCGTTGCCCGTGAATGCCGAGACGGTGCCGTGGGCCGCGCCGCTCAACGCCAGCACGAGGTCGATGTCGTGCACGGGCAGATCTCCGGCGATGCCTCCGTACGTCTCGCGACGCAGGAACCAGTCCGGCCGCGACGGGAGGTTGAGCTTGTGCGGGCCCGTGCTCGCGACGAGTGCCAGCTGCCCGAGCACGCCGTCGGCGAGCAGCGACCGCGCGGCGAGCGTGGCGGGATAGAACCGCTTCTCGAAGACGACCGAGACGTGCCGGCCGGTCTCGGAAGCGAGCCGCTCGATGCGATCGAGGTCGGTGAGCGTCGTGCACAGCGGCTTGTCGGCGATGACGTGCGCGCCGGCCGAGAGCGCAGCCGACACCGCATCGGCGCGTCGGCTGTAGACGCCGGCGACCAGCGCCACATCGACCTCATGGGCATGCAGCAGTTCGGCAGGTTCGTCGTAGACGGGGGTGTCGCCGAGGCCGCGCAGATACTGGGCGCGCATCGCCGGGTCGCTCTCGGCGGCCGCGATCAGGGTGCAGTCCGGGCGGGCGGCTACCTCGTCGAGCGCATACGCCACATGCGGATGCGCGGCGCCGAGGATCGCGACGCGGATCACGGAGCGTGTTCCGTGCTCACACGGCGGCCGGATTCGGCGGCGGCGTAGACGGCGCACAGCAGGCGCATCGTGCGGGCCGCCTCCACGGCGTCGACGGCGCTTCGCCGACCTTCGCGGACGGCCGCCACGACGTCCTCCCACGTCGCGATGTGCCCGTGCAGGCCGATCGCGGCGGGGTCGGCGGCTCCGCTCGCCGCTGTCCCGGCGGCCTCCGGCCGGGGCAGTTCGGGGAACTCCCACCGGGTGATCTCGCCCTGCCCGATCTCGACGACGCCGCGCGAGGTGTGCAGGGACAGCGTCGCCGGTGAGCCGGGCGGCGTCGCCGTGGACGTGCTGATCACACCGAGTGCGCCGCTCTCGAAGCGCACCGTCGCGACGGTCGTGTCCTCGGCGGACATGTCGTGACCAAGCGTGCCGTACTGGGCCGTGACGTCGGTGACCGTTCCGCACAGCCACTGCAGCAGGTCAATGTTGTGCACCCCCTGGTTCATCAGGGACCCTCCGGCGGGCATCCTCGAGCGCCAGGGGGAGGCCGCGTAGTACGCATCGTCGCGCAGCCAGTGCACGTGCGTCGTGGCGAGGCGCAGTTCGCCGAGGACGCCCTCCGCCAGCATCCGCTTCACGGCGACGACCTCGGGCTCGAACCGGCGCTGCGCGACCATCGCGATGACGACGCCGTTCTCGTCCTGCGCGCGCACCAGCCGGTCGGCGTCGGCCGTCGAGAGCGCGATCGGCTTCTCGACGACGGCGTGCTTGCCCGCCGCGGCCGCCCCGAGGGTGAGCGCGGCGTGCGTCTCCGATGGCGTGCAGACGGCGACGGCGTCGACGTCGCCTCGCGACAGGATGCCGTCCGGCGTGGTCTGCGTCGCTTCGGGCCAGCCGCATTCGGCCATCGTCGTCGTGGAACCTCCGCTGAAGGCGGTGACGCGCACTCCCGGGATGTTCCTCAGCGCTCGCGCGTGGGTGGTTCCGATGCTGCCCAGGCCCAAGATGCCTATGCGGAGGTCAGTCGTCACGGCGGATTCTCCCGTCTGCAGTTCCCTTCCAGCGTAGGGGTGGCGTCGAAGGAGTTGCAACCGATTGCAAGAATTGTTGGCCCCATGCCAGGATGGTGGTGAGCGCCGCCGGGCGAAACGACAACGACGACGGGAACAGCAGTGACACGGATCGGCTTCATCGGAACCGAGAACTCGCACACCGACCACTTCATCCGGTTCCTCAATCAGGAGGAACGACACCCCGGCTTCCGCGCCAGTGCGCTGGCCGGTGGCCGCAGCGAGAGGAACGCCGCGCTGGCAGAGGCGGGCGGGATCGAGGTCATCGTCGACGAGCCGACCGACCTGATCGGCCAGGTCGACGCGGTGATCATCTCCACCCGCGACGGCGCGCTGCACCGTGCGCAGGCCGAGCCGTTGCTCGCGGCGGGGATCCCGGTGCTCGTCGACAAGCCTCTCGCGACGACCGGCGACGATGCGGATGCGATCATCGCGGCCGCCGAGGCCGCCGGCACGGTGCTCTTCTCCGCGTCCGCGCTGAGGTTCCTCCCCGAGATCGAAGAGCTGCGGGCGACGGACGGCGCGCTCCGTCACCTGCACATCTCGGGTGCGGGCGACCCGGAGAGCGTGTACTCCGGGCTGTTCTTCTACGGCATCCATCACGTCGAGGCGGCGATGGAGATCCTCGGCGACCCGCCCGTCGCAGATGCCCTCGAGGTGTCGGTGCGCCGCACCGGCGACACCACCGTGGCCACCGTGGAACTCGGCGGAACACCCGTGACGTTCACGTTCGTGGCCCCGGGGGAGGGCGCCCCGACTCCGTTCCACGCGACGGGCGTGTACGCGGGCGACGTCCGGGCGCGCACGCTCGCCCTCGACCCCGACTACAACGCGCCGGCTCTCGCGCGGTTCATCGGTGCGCTCGAGTCCGGGCAGTGGCCGGCGGATGCTGACAAGCTGCGCGACCCCATCCGCGTCCTCGCCGCGATCGTCGCGGCTCTTCCCCAGGCGGCGCTTCCCCAGGCGGCGCTTCCGCAGGCAGAGGAGAACTGATGACCACCGCACCCCTCCGTTTCGGCGTCATCGGCGTCGGAGTGATCGGACGCCAGCACGTGCAGCGCCTGCTGTCGTATCCGGGCGATGCGGCGCTCGTGGCCATCGCCGACATGTCGGCGGACGCCGCCCGCGCTGTCGCCGGGGAGTACGGCACCACGGCGGCGGAGTCCGTCGACGACCTGCTCGCCCGGGACGACATCGACGCGGTCGTCATCGCGATTCCGTCCGGCCTGCACGCCGACATGGCCGTGGCGGCGCTCGACGCCGGCAAACACGTGCTTCTGGAGAAGCCGATCGATGTCACCGTCGACGCGGCCGACCGGATCATCGCGGCCGAGGAGCGCTCGGGCAAGGTCCTCACCGTGGTGAGTCAGCGGCGCTTCGCGCCCGAGAACAGCTTTCTGCACAGCGCGATCCGCTCGGGCGACTTCGGGCGGATCACCTCCGCGAACATCGAGATCGCCCTGTGGCGCAGCCAGGAGTATTACGACTCCGGTTCGTGGCGCGGCACCTGGAAGCTCGATGGCGGCGGTGCGCTGATGAATCAGGGCGTGCACATGGTCGACCTCATCCTGTGGCTGCTGGGTGACGTCGAAGAGGTGCACGCGTACGGTGGCCTGCTCGCGCATGAGCGCATCGAGGTCGAGGACACCATCGCCATCACCGCCCGGTTCGCCAGCGGAGCGGTGCTCACGTTCCTCGCCAGCACGGCGTCGTACGGCGACTTCCCGATCCGCGTCGCGGTGATGGGCGACGCGGGCGCCGCGGTGACACTCGACGAGCGCTTCAGCCACTTCCGGCTCGAAAGCGGCGCCGATCTGCCGGACTTCGAGCCGGTGGATGTCGGCCTCGCGGGCCTCGACGACTTCGTCAATGCGGTCCGGGGCGGTCGCTCACCGCTGATCACCTCACGCGAGGCGCGTGCTGCGGTGGCGTTCATCGAGGCGGCGTACGAGTCGATGCGCACCGGGCAGCCGGTCACACCGCGCTGACGTTCATCGTTCTCAACCCAGCCGGTGGTAGTTCTCGGGGGTGACCTCGGAGCGCAGGGTGCCGTCATGCAGGAAGCTCTCGATCTCGCGCACCACGTGCTCTCCCTGAGCGAACCGCGCCTGCACCGTGCCGCCGGCGACGTGCGGCAGGAGTATCGCGTTGTCGCGGCCGAACAGATCGCTCTCGGCCGGCAGGGGCTCGGTGGTGTACACGTCGAGCCCCACACGCAACCGTCCCGATCGCACCTCGTCGAACAGCGCCTCCTCGTCGGTGACCTGCGCACGCGCCGCATTGATGACGATCGCCTGGTCGGGCAGCAGCGCGAAGTGCGCCGCCCCGATCATCCCCGCAGTCTCCGGGGTGGCCGGTGCGCAGATCGCGAGGACGTCGCTCGTCGCGCACAGCTCGTCGAGGCTGCAGAGCTCGAGTCCCAGCTCACGCGCATCGGCGTCCGACGCGTAGGGGTCGTACGCGCGGACGCCGGTGGCGCCGAGTCCCCGCACCATCCGCGCGTAGTGGCGTCCGACGCGGCTGAGAGACACGATGCCGATCCGCTGGGCGGTGATGCTCTGCCCCAGCACACCAGAGCCGCCTTCCCGCCAGTCGCGGCTGCTCTGGAAGCGCCGGTCGTGCCACACGAGGTTGCGCAGCTGCGCCAGGGTCAGCGTCACCGACATCTCTGCGACGGCGAGCGCCATGGCATCGGCACCGCCCTGCGCGAGGCGCACGTCGCCGCCGAGCGTCTCGACCGGGAAGAGGCTGCGCACCGAAGCGGCACTGTGCACGGCGAGCCGGAGCCGTCGCCCGCGGAGGACGGCGGGATCGAAGCGCGCCGTGCTCCATGAGGTGATGAGCACGTCGTACTCGTCGGCGAGGTCGTCGGGAACGGACACCCGGCCGTCCTTCTCAGCTCCGCGGACGAGCTCGCCGAGACCGGCGAGCCGCTCGCGCGTCGCGTCGTCGTAGAGGCGCCCGTAGTCGGCATCCGCGATGGCGATGTAGATGCGTGCGGTCATTGCTCTCCTCGTCGGGAAGGTCAGCTCCGGTGCACGACAGCGCCGGCAACGGTGACGGTGCTGATGCGGATGCCGTCGTCGTCGATCTCGATGTCGACTCGGTCGCCGCCGGCTTCGGCGCGTTCTGCGACGCCGAGGATCCGGGCGGGGTTCGCGGTCGCCATCCGCACCACCTCGTCCTCGCGGAGGGGAAGGTTGTGGATCGCCCACGCGACGCACCCGAGCAGCGACCTCCCGGAGCCGGCGAGCAGTCCACTGCGGGGCAGGGAGAGCCGCCCGTCCTCACCGACGAGGACGTCGCCTCCGACCGGGGTGCGGTGCAGGCCCGGTGCGGCACCGGCGAGTGCCGCCGAATCGGATGTCAGGATGCTGCGGTCGACGCCCTTGGCGCGGATCATCGCGGTGAGTGCATCGGCGGGCAGGTGGTGGCCGTCGGCGATGAACATGGCGGTGAGGGCGTCGGCTGCGAGCTGAGCCCAGATGTGGTTGGGATGCCGCGGGAGGGTGCGGTGCGTGCCGTTGCCGAGGTGCGTCGAGAGGGTGGCGCCGGCGGCGACCGCCTCGCGCACCTGGTCGGGACCGGGTGCGCAGTGGCCGATCGACGTGCGGATGCCGTGGGCTGCCGCGTACCTGATGTACTCCAGCGCGCGGTCGCGCTCGGGGGCGAGCGTGACGATCCGCACCAGGCCCTCGGCAGCGTGCTGCCAGCGGCCGAGCTCGGCGATGTCGGGGTCGCGCAGGTGGGCCGGGTCATGCGCTCCGCGGGGACCGTCATCGGCGTTCAAGGCCGGGCCCTCGACGTGCACGCCCGCGATCGAGTGCGCCACGAGCGGATCGTGCCGGCGTGCCTCGGCGACCGCGGCGAGGACATGGCGGATCTTCTCCTCGGGCGCGGTGATCACCGTCGGCAGATACGTCGTCACGCCCTGCGTCCACAGCACGCGGGTGAGGTCGACGACCGTCTGCGCCGTCATGTCGTCGGCGTTGACGTCGATGCCGGCGTAGCCGTTCACCTGGAGGTCGACCAGGCCTGGCCACGAGCGGGACGTCATAGGGGGAGGGTAGCGGTCGGCGCGTCCTCCGCGTCGTGAGGGCGCTCGGCGTTCTGCCTCGCGGCGTTCTGCCTCTCGAGCTGCGATGCTGCCGCCTCGTCGAGGAACCAGGTCACATCCGCGTGTGTGCGAAGGAAGCTCGCGGGGTTCGAGTCGTCGACCGGCCCGCCGTGCGCCCGGGCGACGGCCGCGGCCTTGTGTGCGCCGATCACGCTGCACACGAGTGATCGTCCGCTCAGCAGCGTGGGGACGGTGAGGGTCAGCGCCTGCGTCGGCACGGCCGGGAGGTCGGGGAACAGTCCCTCATCCACCTGCTGCTGGCGGGAGGCGGTGTCGAGCGTGACGACCCGGGCGGGCTCGGGGTCGGCCGGGTCGGCAGCGCCGGGCTCGTTGAACGCGATGTGGCCGTTCACTCCCACGCCCAGACACACGAGGTCGATAGGAGCCTGCTGGATCAGCCTTGCGTAGCGCTCCGCCTCGGCGGCCGGCTCGCCGTCGGTGCGGATGCGGGCGAAGCCGTCATGCGCCTGGCGGGGGAGGCGCTCCCGGAGCCAGAGTCCGAACCCGGCGGGGTGCTCGGGGGGAAGGCCGAGGTACTCGTCCATGTGGAACGAGCGCACCCTGCTCCAGTCGATGCCGGGGGCGTCGGCGAGGTGCGTGAGCATCGCGTCCTGCGAGGGTGCGCTGGCGAAGATGACCCGGGCCTCGCCCCGGGCGGAGAGCGCCTCGCGGAGGACTTCTGCGGCGCGGTCGGCTGCTCGCCTCCCCGCCTCGTGGGCGTCGGGGGCGATGTGGACTCTGGGAGTGGCCGAGCCGGTTCCGTCCATGTATGCTCCTTGCAATCGGTTGCAGTAACCATACGAGATAGCAGCCGGGGCGGTCAACATGACCGCGTTGAGACGGAAGGTTCTGATGCCCGACATCCCATCCCTGCGTCCCGAAGCTGCTCGGACCCTCGCCCGCGGCGCGGTCATCCCTGCCCATCCGCTGGCGCTCGACGCCGACCGCCGTCTGGATGAGCGGCGGCAGCGGGCACTCACCCGCTACTACCTCGCGGCGGGTGCGGGCGGACTGGCGGTCGGGGTGCACACGACCCAGTTCGAGATCCGCGACCCCGAGCACGCGCTCTACGAACCGGTGCTCGCGCTCGCCGCGGAGGAGATGGATGCGCGCGCGGACGCTTCGGTCGTGCGCATCGCCGGCGTCGTCGGCGACACACCGCAGGCCGTTGCCGAGGCCGAGCTGGCGCGCGGCCTGGGATACGACGCCGTTCTGCTGAGCCCGGTGGTCGAGGGGGCGGATCCCGCTCGGCTGCTGGAGCGCGCGAGGGCGGTCGCTGAGGTGATGCCGGTCATCGGGTTCTACCTGCAGGCCGCGATCGGAGGCCCGGTGCTCGAGCGCGCCTTCTGGCGTGAGTTCGGCCGGATCCCGGCGGTCGTCGCCGTCAAGGCGGCTCCGTTCGACCGGTACCGCACCCTCGAGCTGGTGCGCGGGATCGCCGAGTCCGGGCGGGCCGACGGGATCGCCCTGTACACCGGGAACGACGACGCGATCGTCGCCGACCTGCTGGCCGAGTACCACGTCGACAGCGCGGACGGGCCCAGGACGATGCGCTTCGTGGGCGGGTTGCTGGGTCAGTGGGCGGTCGGCACGCAGGCGGCGGTGCGGATGCTGGCGCTGGCGCATCGTGCTTCCGCGGGCGACCACGCGGCTCATCGCGCACTGTCCGCGGCGGCGGTCGACCTGCTGGATGCCAATCAGGCCGTGTTCGACCCGGCCAACGGCTTTCACGGCGTGATCGCCGGCGTGCACGAGGTGCTGCGGCAGCAGGGTCTGCTCGACGGGGTGTGGTGCCTCGACCCCGAGGAGGGGCTGTCGCCCGGCCAGGCCGATGAGATCCGGCGGGTTCGCGCGGCGTACCCCGAGCTGCACGACGACGCGTTCATCGCCGCCCACCGCGACGAGTGGCTCCGCTGAGCCCTCGACGTCTCGGTGTCGGTCAGGCGGCGGGGCCGGTCGACTGGCGGTGCACGAAGGTGCCCTCCAGTCGCGTCGGGCCTGCCGGCTCTCCGGTGATGGCGACGCGCAGCGTCTCGAGGGCGGCGCGGGCCAGCTCGGCGTTCGGCGTCTGCACCGTGCTGAGCGTGGGGGTGAGCACGCGGGCGAGCAGCACGTCGTCGCATCCGACGACCGACACGTCGTCGGGCACCCGGCGCCCTCCCTCGGCGAGACCGGCGATCACTCCGCAGGCGGTGAGGTCGTCGAAGGCGAAGGCCACGGTGGCGTCTGTCGCGAGCAGCTCCTGCGCGGCATCCCGTCCGCCGTCGTAGGAGGCGCTGAACGGGCCCAGCTCCACCAACTCGACGTCCTTCCCGCCCGCCCAGGTGCGGATGGCCGTGCGGCGCTGCTCCGCGGCCCACGAGCCCACCGTGCCGCTGAGCAGGGCGATGCGGCGGTGACCGAGGGAGTAGACGTGATCGCCCGCCACGTGCAGGGCGCTGGTCATGTCGCAGACGACCGAGGCGAGGCCGTCTACCTCGCGGTTGAGCACGACAGTCGGTGTGGTGCCGATCGCCTCGCGCAGGATGTCGTCGGGGGCGAGCGGAGAGGCGAGCAGGATGCCGTCGACCTGCGATCGCAGCCGGGCGATCAGCGACGGCTCGTCGGCGGCGTCTCCCTGCGCATCGACGAGGATCACCGTGGCATCATCGGCGGCGGCCTGGATCTCGCGCACCAGCGGCGGGAAGAACGGGTTGGTGATGTCGGGGACCAGAAGCCCGACCGCGCCGGTGCTGCCTGTGGCGAGCCGGCGGGCGATCCGGTTCGGCTGGAAGCCGAGCCGCTCGGCGGTCTCGAGCACGCGCTGGCGGACGTCGGCCTTGACCAGCTCGGGCCGGCTGAACGCCCGCGAGACCGTCGCGGCGTGTACGCCGAGCTCCTCGGCGATCGAGTAGATCGTCACCTTTCCCACGCCCGACCCCTTTCGTCGTCACGACTGACGCGCCATCCCCGTTCAAGACAGGCTAGTGCCCGGTGCGTCTCACCGGCCATGCACGCCACCCCCGAGCCGGGCGATGCACACCATCGCGTCGTCGTCTTCGGCGAGCTCGGCAGAGACGAGGGCGACCAGCGCCCTGACCGGGTCGGCGCACGACGGTGCGTCGGCGATCGCCGATGCCGGATCCTCGACGGCCCGTCCCTCGTTGAGCTCGGCGAGGACGAACCGCGTCCATGCTGCGATGACGTTCAGTCCGGCCGTGACGTCTCGGCCCCGCTCGCGCTCGCCTCGAACGACGTCGACCACCCGGCTGCTCAGCTTGACGCTGCCGTCGGCGGCGATCTGCCGCAGCGAGTGTTCGATGGCGGCGTTGCGGAAGCGGTCCTCCAGGGCGCGGCGGTAGTCGGCGGTGCACAGTTCGGGATGGGCGGCGAGGGCGCGCTCGTCGAGGTCCCACAGCTCGTGCACTTCTCGCGCGCATTCCGGGTCGGCGATCGCCTCGGCCACCGTGCGGTGCCCGCGCAGCAACCCGGAGTAGGCCAACAGCGAGTGGGCGCCGTTCAGCATCCACAGCTTGCGCTTCTCGTACGGCCCGACATCGTCCACGAAGACGGCCCCGGCGCGCTCCCACTCCGGCCGCGGACCGCGGAACTCGCCGGCGAGGATCCAACTCGAGTACGGCTCGGTCACCACGGGTGCGGCATCCCGGTACCCGCACCCCGCTTCGACAGCGGCGATGTCGGCGTCGGTGATGCGCGGAGTGATGCGGTCGACGGACGTGCTGATGAAGTCGGCGCAGGCGTCGATCCACGAGGTGTCGTGTGCCTCGCCGAGGCGGGCCAGTCCGTGCAGGGCGGCTCGCACGGCATCCGCGTTGGCAGCGAGGTTGTCGCACGGGATCACGGCGACGGGCCCGGCGCGCGCTCGGCGTCGGCCGTCGAGCGCCCAGAGCAGCCGGCCCGGCATGGTGCGCAGAGCGCCGTCCGGGATCGCGGCGGGTGCGGCGCGGAGCGAGAAGGCTCCGGCATCGCGCAGAATCGCGGCGTCCGCGGTGATGTCGGGGTCGCCGGCGTCGATGCGTCCGTGGGAGTCGAGGCGGTACCCCTTCTCGGTCACGGTGAGGGTGATGACGGCCACCTCCCGGCGGGAGACCAGTTCGCGCAGGGTGGCGGTCTCGGCGCCGTCGTGCACTGCCACGACCGAGCGCACGAGCCGGTGATGGTCGCCGTCGTCGCTGCGTTCGATGAGCGTGTACAGCCCGTCCTGTGCGGCGAGTACGCGCGCGGCTTCGGGGCTGCGCCCGGTGAACGCGGCGATTCCCCACTCGGGGGCGGCCTGTGCGGTGTACCAGGCCTGATGTGCGCGGTGGAACGCCCCGAGCCCGAGGTGGACGATCCGCACCGGTGCCGGCGGTTCGTCCCGGACAGGCGACGGCAGAGGGGACGACACGGCCTCACCCTACTGGGTGGTACACCGCAGTGCAACCGCTTGCAGCCTCTCGGTGCCTGCGATGCGACGTCAGCGGTACCATTCCTCGTCGATGGATGCCAGGCGAGACGGCATCACCTCGTCGCCGAGACCGAAGAACCGCTGGAAGCTCAGCAGCAGCGGCCGCCACCGGTCGGGATCGATCCGGTTGGCGTGCCCCGGCAGCCGCAGCGAGTCGCGCACGTGCACGCGCGTGATGGCGATCTCGACGGCGAGGACGGATGCCTGTGCGACATCGGTGCCGCCGAGCGGATGCAGTGCTCGCACGGTTCCTTCGAGGTGCACCGGCAACTCGGCCAGGCGGGGCGGCTCGACGGTCTCCGCGTCGAGCGGAGTGAGGTCGGCCAGGCCGAACTTGTCGCGTACCGGGCGGTAGCCGGCGGCCCGCTTGCGGGCGGACACCTCCGGCCGGCCGGTGGTGAGCGCCAGGCGGTCGACGAAGTCGACCTCGCGTTCGGACGGCAGGTTGATCACCACTTCGCGGGTGGCGATCAGATTGCGGCCGGTCTGGCTGTTCGCGGCGATGCCGACCACGGCGGTCTGTCCGAGCCACCACACCGACGAGTTCGGTGCGATGTTGGGGTGCCCGGTGTCATCGACCGTGGTCAGCAGCGCGACAGGGGTGCCGAAGTAGAGGATGGCGGGTGCGATCGGACGATGGGGATCGAGGTGGGTGAGGTTCGGCATGAGCGCCCTTCCGTTCCGGGTTCCCTGCCAGTCTTTGCGACGCGGCGCATTGGTGTCTGGCGGAAATCGGCCGTCGCAGCAGGGGCCAGCCGGGGGCGCGTCCCACCACGCAGACGTCACGCCACCATCCGAATCGCCGTGGTCGCGTGGTGGCGCGACGGTCGGCTGGTGACGGGCGGTGCACTGACCGCTCGAGCGCTACCCGAACAGGAGGGTCAGTGTGGTGGCGCCGCCGCCGACGAGGATGAGCGCGGCGATCGTGACCCAGGCGACGAAGCGGATGCGGCGGAAGCGGCGCTCGCCGAGGTCGCCGTAGTCTTCCGAGTCGTGGTGGTCGGTCCGGTCGCTCATGCTCGCCCCTCCTGGCGCTGCGCTCTGCTGCTCACGCTGCTGATTTCGGCATACGCTCGGCTCGCACTGTTCGAATCTGCTCGCGCTGCACAGATTGACGCCGCGCGAGCAGCAAACGGCAGCGCGACCGCTCCCGAGCGCATGGGCACGCGAGCTGTCACGCCGACGGCTCGGTGACCGTCGGGCCGAAGACCGCA
>JAPSIX010000064.1 GCA_031178475.1 Microbacterium sp.
CTGGCGGCATCCGGTCCGCTCGCGGGCGGCGCTGATGCGCCGGATCTGCCGCCGGATACGACGGTGTGGCTGGAGGGCTGAGCTCGGCTTCCCGGCATCCGGGTTGTCGCTCAGGTCTCTCAGGTCGCGAAAAATGCCGGTATTCCGCTCGATTAGCGGCCTTATCTGCGACCCGAAGGGCGAGCCGGGCCGCGCGCGGTCACAGCCCCCGCGGCCCGGCAGCCTGGGCGAAGATCAGGCTCGTGCTCGTCGACGCGACCTCCGGGCGCAGGCTCAGCGTGTCGGACACGAGCTCGCGCAGCGCCGCGGCGTCGTGCACGGCGACGTGGACCAGGAAGTCGCGGTCGCCGGCGAGAAAGTACACCCGCTGCGTCGCCGCCAGCTGCTCGAGGTAGGCCTGGAAGCGTCGCAGGTCGCCGCGGGCGTGCGCGTGCAGCCGGATGGTGATCAGCGCCTCGAGGTGCAGGCCGAGGGCGGCCGGTGAGATCTCGGCGTGGAACCCCACGATCACGCCGTTCGCCTGCAGCGCCCTCACCCGCTTCAGGCAGGTCGACTCGGCGATGCCGGCCTTCGCCGCCAGCTCGGTGTTGGAGATGCGTCCGTTGCGGCTGAGTTCCGACAGGAGGGCGCGATCGACGGCATCCAGAACCGGCGTCGGGGGGATCGAAGAATCGGATGCCGGCATGCTCACTTCCTCACTCACACGTGAAGATCACGCGCGCTCTCGCGCGATTCTACGCAGGATCTTCGGCGAGTATCCCGTCGCACCGCGCAGATCTGCATAATCACTGGGAGAGGGGCAATGCCGCCCCGGAGCTTCGGGAGGGACACGATGACGCACACGATCGTCGTCGGAGCCGGCATGGTCGGGCTGGCCACGGCATGGCATCTGCAGGAGAGGGGCGTCGAGGTCACGGTCATCGACCGCGTCGGCGTGGCTGCCGGATCGTCGTGGGGCAACGCCGGGTGGTTGGCCCCCGGCAAGACCATCCCGCTCGCCGACACGGGCCTCTGGACGTACGGGCCGAAGGCCCTGCTCGATCCGGATGCCGCGCTGCACGTGCCCGTCCGCGTCGACCCCGGACTCTGGTCGTTCTTGGCGCGCTTCGCCGCGCACGGCACCAACCGCGCGTGGGACCGCACGATGGCGGCACTCACGCCGATCGACAAGATGGCGCTGGAGTGCTTCGACGAGCTCATCGATGGCGGCGTCGAGTCGTGGACACGCGAGGGGCCGTTCGTGATCGGGTTCAAGGAGGAGGGGCACTCCAAGCGCTTTCTGCACGAGATCGAGGGCGTCGTTCGGCACGGTCAGGACGTTCCCTTCGAACGGCTGGACGACCCGAGCGAGCTCGCGCCGGTGCTGTCGGATGCCGTGCGACACGCGTACCGGCTCGAGGGACAGCGCTTCTTCGAGCCGGCGCCCTTCATGGAAGCACTCGCCGACGCGGTCGTCGAACGCGGCGCAGAGCTGGTCACCGGCGTCGAGGTGGTGGACGTCTCGTCGACGCGCCGCCCCGTCGTCGCGCTGTCCGACGGGACGCGCCGGGAGGCGGACTCTGTCGTCATCGCGACAGGAGCCTGGATGCCGAAACTCGCCCGCAAGCTCGGTGTGCGCACCCGCGTGCAGGCCGGGCGCGGGTACTCGTTCACCGTGGCCACCGAGAAGCGGCAGGAGCACCCGGTGTACCTGCCGTTCCAGCGCATCGCGTGCACGCCGTACCAGGGTCGGTTCCGCATCGCCGGGACCATGGAGTTCCGCGGGCCCGACGAGCCGTTCCAGCCCCGTCGTGTCGAGGCGATCGTGGCGCAGGTGCGCGAACTGTTCACCGGCGTCGACCTCGCGGACCGACAGGACGAGTGGGTGGGCTCCCGGCCGGTCACGCCGGACGGTCTGCCGCTCGTCGGTGCCACCCAGGCGCCGAACGTGTACGTCGCCGGTGGTCACGGCATGTGGGGCGTGGTGCTCGGTCCCGCGACCGGCAAGCTGCTGGCCGAGCAGATCACCACCGGCCGCGTCCACCCCGCGATCAGGCCCTTCGACCCCCTGCGCTGAGCGGTTCGGGTCGCTGAGCCTGTCGAAGTGCCCTGACCTCCTTGGGGGTCCCTGAGCCTGTCGAAGGGCCCTGACGTCAACCCCGCACGACCGGTTGCTGCAGCTCCGTCACCCAGTCGTCCTGATCCTCGGAGACCGCGCGCACGTACAGTCATGTTTCCGTTCTCCTGCCTGACACCGTGTCAGGGTCAAGTATCCGGGACACCTGTCCGTGCACTCGCTCCCGCCTTTTGTACCGGCGCATGCGAAACGCGTTCGGCGCAACCGACGACCGCTGATGGCGAGGACTCGTTCACCTTGATAGCATGTGCTATATGGAAGATCGTGAAGTCCTCCTGAGCGACGTTCGTCGCGACGCGCGGCGTGCGGACTTGTTGCAACGCCAGTCGCGGAGCCTTCTGGTCGAAGCCGTGCGCAGGGCGTCTGTTGCGGGGCTCTCCCAGCGTGAGATTGCGCTCGCGGTCAGGCGAAGCCAGCCGGAGATCTCTCGGCTGCTTCGTCAGGAGCAATCCAGCCGGCTAGCGCGGCGCCTTCTAGAGCATCGCGAAGAAGCGCTCGAGATTCTGAGCCGTTACGGGATCACGGCCACGAGCGTGTTCGGGAGCGTGGCTACAGGCGAGGAGAAGGAGACATCCGATATCGATCTTCTTGTCGACTCTCCGCACGCGATCGGGCTCGGCACATTGTCACGTCTGGAGCGAGAGCTTTCGGAGCTGCTCGGCGTAGACGTTGACGTGGTGCCGGAACGCGGACTCCCCGACTACATGCGGGAACGCGTGCTTGCAGAGGCGGTGCCGCTGTGAGTCGTACGGATCAGGAACTCCTTCGCGAGGCAAGCGCGCACCTCGATGCGATGCACCGCCATCTCGCCCGAGGCTCGCTCGATGATGAAACGATCGCGGATGCTGTCGCGATGCGCTTGTCCGCTGCGATAGAAGCTCTCCAGCGCGGTGCCCCGAAGCTGACCACCGAGCTGTTCGGTTCGGAGTGGACGGTGATCTGGGGAATGCGCAACCGCATCGCCCACGGATATGCCTGGATCGACCTCGAAACCCTTCGCGTCACCCTCGAGAAGGACTTGCCCAGGTTCGAGCACGCACTGCGCAACCGGCTGCGCTGATTGGCCAGGCAGGTACGTTCTGTGCCATCCCGCGACGCCTGTCAGCGACCGGGATGGCACAGAACGACTCAGCCGAGCACGATCTGCTTGGCGTGCCCGTGTCCGTCGAGCTCGAACTCCAGGGTCAACGGCGACGTCGAGACGACCCGCACTCCGGCATCCGCTTCGACCACCGAGGTGGCCGCAGCCTCGGGCAGGGTGACCCGCGCGACCGCCTGGGTGCGGCTCGGGTCCGAGACTGCGACGGTGGTGCGTCCGGCATCCGTCCTGACCGCCACCGAGCACGGCCCGCTCGCCTCGACGCCGGATGCCGTCCCGGCGTCGAAGAAGTTCGCCAGGGTCAGGCCCTGCCCGGCGACGCGGATCATCTGCGCGGTGGCGTTGTTCGCCGCCACCTCGACGGTCGGCGCATCCGATTCGGTGAACGTGACCGAGTGCTCCACGTTCGGCAGCACCATGTAGGCGTAGCCCCCGCCCGACGGGTCGGTGCCGTGGTGGTGCGTGATGGTGACGTAGTCGCGCGTCTTCGGCTCATCGGTGCCGCCGGTGTCGGAGCCGGAGTTGATCGTCTTCCAGTCGCCGGTGCGCCGCACGACCTGCACGTCGATGTCGCCGCTGACGCTCTCGCCCTGCAGGAACACGTACCCGCCGTGGCCCATGATGTGCGCGTTACGGCGCACGCGCACCGCCGCCGATCCGGCCGCGAGCACCCGGTTGCGGTTGTCGGTGCGGATGTTCGGGACGGTGTCCGGTGCGAACGAGCGGTTCTCGACGGTCGTGAACACCTCGTGTCCCGACGAGGAGGTCACTCCCGCCCCGAGGCAGACCACCTTGTCGTCGAGGAAGAACCACGACTTGCGGGCGCTGAGCGTGCGGTTGTGGTTCAGGTGGTCCATGCCCTGAATGCCCCAGCGTCCGTCGAGGGCGAGCCCGCCACCGAAGGCCTGGTAGGCCCGCGGGATGCCGGTGCCGTTCGCCGCTCCGCTCACCCGAGGCTGGGCCGTGACCGTGGTGCCGGGCAGCCGGTACGGGTCGACCGTCGGCCAGAAGTCGTCGCTGTACTGACCGGGGTCGGTGGGGCTGTAGAAGAAGGTCAGACCGTCGCCCTGGTACCAGCCGAGGTTGTTCTCATAGTTGCCCCACTCGTAGCGACCGATGCGCTTCGTCGAGATGTTGACCACCGAGCTGAAGCCCGGACGGTGGTGCACGAGGCGGTCCTGGTCGCCGAACGACTTCGTGTACACCGGCGCGGGTGCCGCCGCCACGGACTCCTCGCCGAGCACCGAGGTCACCAGCAGCGACTTCGCGACGGTCTGGGTGGGAAGGCCGTACAGCTTCTCGTCGCAGCGCTCCAGCCAGCCCTTCGCCAGCGACAGGTACCGACCGCGATACGGTTCGCCGGCACCCTGAGCGAGCAGCAGGATCGCCGTGATCGCGCTCGCTCCATCGACGTAGTCGGGGTTGTTCTGCCGCGACACGGCGCGTCCGCGGACGGTGTCCATCATCCGGCCGTTCCAGATGAAGGGCGCGAATGACGCCTCCACGGCATCCAGGATCACGGTCTTGTTGGGGTCGACGACATCCCACTCGCTGCCGCCGAGCAGGCCGAGGATCTCGGCGATGCCGCCGAGGGTGACCACCCCGTAGGTGCCGACGTACGGCAGGTAGGTGTGCTGCACGAACGAGCCGTCGCGGTAGAAGCCGTCGCCGCGGGTCACGTACCCGAAGACGCTGTTGCGGCCGCCGCGCACGGTGTCGCTGAGTGCGTCGCGCGCGAGAGCGATCTCGTCGGGCCGGTTATCGAGGATGCCGCGCAGCGCACACGACAGCGACTTGTCGGTGCGGTTCGCCCCGGTCTCGGCGAACGTCGTGCCGCGTCCGCGCCAGTTCGGATTCGGGGTGAAGTAGCGCGCCGCGGCGAGCAGGGCGGTGCGGGTCTCGGCCGGCACGACGTCATACAGCAGCACGAGGATGTCGGCCGCCTTGCGCGGGACGCCGATCTCCCAGAACCACCAGTTGCCGACCGGCGACCTGCCGGCCTTGTAGACGTCGGCGGCGAGGTAGGCGAGAGCGGATGCCAGATCGTCGGCGAGCTTCGGGTCGCCGTGCTGGTCGCATCCGGCTGTCGAGTAGGCGAGCGCCAGGTCGAAGACGCGGTTGAAGCTGAGGCCCATGTTGCCCGAGAGGGTGGTGCCGCTGACGCCGCTGAGCGGGAGGTCGGGCCAGATGCCCGGGGCGCCGGCGGGCAGGACCATCGCGTCCCAGGTGGCGGCGGCGTTCTCGCTCATCTTCGCGAGGGCTTCGGCGAGATCGGGAACGGATGCCGCACTGCCGTCGCCCGCGAGCATGATGCGTCGACGCTCGATGAGCGCGGCGAGCGAGTCGCCGGTGGACGCGGCGGCGGGCGCGGTTCCGGCGAAAGTCTGGCCGCCCGCAGCGAGAAGAGCGCCCGCGCCGAGCAGCGTCAGGAACGATCGGCGGTTGAGTTCGAGGGTGGACATCGTTGGCCTCCAGAGGGGGATCGGGTCGCCTGGAGCCTATGGATGCCGGATGCCGGGAGGCAATGAAATGAAAGCGTTCGCACATTCGGGCGGGTGACGTCTACCCCCGAAGTGTGCCCGGGAACCGGGCCTTACGGCGTTGCCCGCCGCAGCACGAGATACGAGATGCCGGCGAGGGCCGCGACGACCACGAGCATCCAGAGGGTGAGCCCCAGCGCCCCGAGCGTGGCGAACGCCTGTGCCACCTGTCCCCACAGCTCGAGCCGAGTGATGAAGAAGACCACTCCGACCAGCACCAGCGCGAGGCCGAAGCCGACCACCGCGGTGACCATGGCCCCCCAGCGCTTGTAGATCGTCGCGCCGAGGAAGCCGATGAAGAAGAAGAACATCGCCAGGGTGAAGTACGTCAGCCCGGCCGAGAGCGCGCCGGCCTCCCACAGCCACGGCAGGTGGAAGACGTAGCCGTTCACGCCCCAGCCGCCGGTGACCTGCTCGATCATGCCGCCGAGCACGAACACCACGGCCATGAGCAGGCTGCCGAGGGCCGCGGCGACCGTCGTGCCCAGGAAGAACTCGCGCCGGGTGATGCTCATCGCCTGCGAGAACGGGAAGGTGAGCGTCAGCGCCGACAGGCCGATCGCGAAGAAGTACCACAGCGGTGCCTGCCCGCCACCGCCGTACTTCGCGGTGTCCACCGGGATCATCGCGTAGATCAGAACCGAGATCACCACGGCGCCGGCGAGCACGATCAGCGGAACCCAGACGAAGGTCTGCTTGTTGATCAGCTGCAGTCGGACGACGTTCAGAATGCGGGACATCAGCGGACCTCCTCCGCGATCGGGGCGGGTGCGGCAGTGTCTGCCGACTTCTGGGTGAGACGCACGATGAGCTGCTGGAGTGACACCGGCGCGAGGTCGAGACCCGCCCGGGCGATCTCGGTGCGCTCCTGCGCGGACAGGGCACCGAGCACGGTGACAGATGCCACCCGGCCGAGCGCCTCGCGGTGCAGCACCTCACGCCCCGCAACCCAGGCGTCGACGGCGGCGGCGTCGCCGACGACCGTCGATGCGCGATCGCGCACGGCATCCGTGTCCTCGTCCAGGAGGATGCGCCCGGCGTCGATCACGATCACCTTCTCGATGAGGTTGGACACCTCGTCGATCAGGTGCGACGACAGCACGATCGTCCTCGGGTGCTCGGCGTAGTCGGAGAGCAGGCGGTCGTAGAAGATCTGCCGCGCCACGGCATCCAGACCCAGGTACGGCTCGTCGAAGAAGGTGACCTCGGCTCGGGATGCCAGCCCGATGATCACTCCGACCGCGGACAGCTGACCGCGGGAGAGCTTCTTGATCGTCGTCTTCATCGGCAGCTGGAAGTCCTGGATCAGGCGCTCGGCGAGATCCTGATCCCAGTGCGGGAAGAACATCCGGGCAGCGTGAAGCGCATGGGTCGGGGTGGCGTCGTCGGGGTACTTCTGGCCCTCCCGCACGAAGCAGATCCGGCTGAGCACCTTCGCGTTCTCGTACGGGTGCTCGCCGAACACGCGCACGTCGCCGGAGGTGGCGAAGTTCTGCGCGGTGACGATGGACATGAGGGTCGTCTTGCCGGCGCCGTTGCGACCGAGGAGCCCGTAGATCGTGTTCTCCTCGATGCGCAGCGAGACACGGTCGAGGGCGACCTTGTCCTTGTAGCGCTTGGTGAGGTCGGTGACCTCGATGACGGCGGTCATGCGTGCGTCCCTTCTGTGGATGCCGCGCGCTGATGCAGCAGCGCGGCGAGGTCGTCTGGGCCGAGCCCGAGAGTGCGGGCTTCGGCGAGGAGGGGATCGATGAAACGCTCGGCGAACACCGTCTCGCGCTCGCCGCGGAGAACGTCGCGGGCACCGGCGGAGACGAACATGCCGATTCCGCGGCGCTTGTGCAGGATGCCCTTGTCCACGAGCATGGCGACCCCCTTCGCGGCCGTGGCCGGGTTGATCCGGTAGAACGCGGCGAGTTCGTTCGTCGAGGGCGCCTGGGCCTCCTCGTCGAGAGTGCCGTCGAGGATGGAGCCCTCGATGGCCTCGGCGATCTGGAGGAACAGGGGTCGGCCTTCGTCGATCACGCATCGCCTCCGGTTCGGTGGTTAATTACTCGACTAAGTAACCATAGAACCAGAAGTGTGTCAACCGAGCGCCCGGTCATGACCGGACCCGGCGGACGCGGCCGTCAGCGGTAGAAGCCGTCCCGCAAGTTGATGCGGTGTTCGAGCCAGGCCTTCATCGCGGCCAGCATCCCGGTCCATCCCTCGCAATTGCCGAACGCGCTCTTAGCGCCGTCGGCGGTCGCGCGCCATGCGCGCTCGGTGATCGTGACCAGCGTGCGAGCGCCGCCGTCGATCTCGGTGAACTCGAAGGTCGTGCGCGTCTTGCCGTCGGCGCCGGCGGTCTCGGAGCCGTCCCACTCGATGACGATCCGGTGCGGAGCATCCGCCTCCACCACCGTGACCGGAAAGCGCCCCGGGAAGTCGAGAAAGTCCCAGCTGACGTCCGACCCTGGCTCGAGGCGGCCGCGGGCCCCGCCGGTCGTGAAGTACTTCGACAACTGGGCCGGGTCGGCGACTGCTTCGTAGACCTCGGTGGCCGGGCGCGCGACACGTCCGGAGACGGTGAAGGACAGTTCGGTAATGGCTTCAGACATGTTGTAAGATTACAACATGTCATCGCGTGGGGGAACTGCCGCCGATGATGATCTCGTGTTCAAAGCGCTCGCCAACCCGGTACGCCGCCGGATGCTGGATGCGCTGCGCCCCGCCGAGCTGACCACCGGCGACCTGTGCGCCCGCTTCTCGGAGCTCGACCGCACGACCGTGCTCCAGCATCTGCGCGTGCTGGAGGGCGCTGACCTGGTCATCGGCCGCAAGGTCGGGCGGGAGCGCCGGCTGTCTTTGGCGCCGATGCCGATCAAGCGGATCTTCGACCGCTGGATCGGCGACTACGCACAGGCCGCAGTGGAGCTGCTCGACGATCTCGGCGAGGGGTGACGATCGGGCGCAGCCGGGCAGGTCGCGACCTCGCAGGGACGAGTGCCTCCCGAAGTCGATCGGTAGGGTGAGCGAATGCCCGAGTTCGACTGGACCCGCCTGCGGAGGGCTCCCGATGTCGAGTCGCCCGAGCTGCAGGCCTGGAACGCCACCGACGAGCTGCTCGTGCGCGAAGCGCTGGCCGCCGGCATCCCCGGGGACGAGACAGCGGTGATCGGCGACGGCTACGGCGCGATGACGCTGGCACTGGCGGATGCCGGGCTGCGCGGCATCCGCGTACATCAGGATCTGGTCACGGGGCGCCGGGCGCTGGCGAACAATGCCGCCGCGCTCGGGCTGGCTGGATCCGACCCCAGGGGCCCCCTCTTCATCTCCCATGAGCTCGACCCCGCACTGCTCACCGGCGCGCGATTGGTGCTGCTGCAGCTGCCGAAGGCCCTCGCCGAACTGGAGGAGATCGCGGATGCCGTGGCCCGATGGGCCGCGCCCGACGCCGTGCTCGTCGCCGGAGGCCGTGTGAAGCACATGACCCGGGCGCAGAACGAGGTGCTCGCTCGCAGCTTCCGCACCGTGCAGGCCCAGCGGGCAGAGCGGAAGTCGCGACTGGTGATCGCATCACAGCCGCTGCCGGTGCCCGAGCGGCCGCCGTTCCCGGTGCGCGAGGAGCATCCGGAGTTCGGATTCGTGCTCTGCGCGTACGGCGGAGCGTTCGCCGGCGCGCGTGTGGACATCGGCACGCGGGTGCTGCTGGAAGTGATCGCGAAGGCAGAGTCAGTCGCCGGGGCCCTGAACGTGGTGGATCTGGGGTGCGGGACCGGGGCGCTGGCGGCGGCGTTCGCGCTGCGGCATCCGGATGCCGTGGTGACAGCGACCGACCGGTCAGCATCCGCCGTGCGCTCGGCGGAGGCGACCATGGCCGCGAACGGGCTCGGCGACCGGGTGCGGGTCACGCTCGACGACGCCGGTTCCGCGCTGCCCACGGCATCCGCCGATCTGGTCCTGCTCAACCCGCCGTTCCACCTCGGCGCGAGCGTGCACGAGGGAGCCGGAAGCCGGCTCATCGAGGCGGCCGCACGACTGCTTCGCCCCGGCGGCGAGGTGTGGACGGTGTTCAACTCGCACCTCGACCACCGTCGAACGCTCACCCGCGTCGTCGGGCCGACCGACCAGCTCGCCCGCACGCCGAAGTTCACCGTGACCCGCAGCATCCGCCGCGACTGACAGAGCGCCGACACGCCGAGAACTCCTGGTGCTCACGCGAAAGTGCGAACTCCGATTTGCCACCGGATCAGCCACTCGTTACGTTGGACTGTGGCCT
>JAPSIX010000065.1 GCA_031178475.1 Microbacterium sp.
CTCTTCTCCGAGCAGGTCGCGCATCCGTGTGACGTGCTCGTCGATCTCGGAGAAGAAGGCCATACCTTCATGATGAACCGGGCCACCGACATTGGAAGAGGCGATGCGTTTCGTCTCGCTCCGGCAGCGGCCGGGGCTCGCTCAACGACCGGGCGCCGCGGGATCACACCTCGAACTCCACCGCGCCCTTGCCGATGTCCGCCCGCACCAGCCGCAGCGACACGATATCGCCCGGCGCCGCCCCATCCGGCACCGGTGCCGTCGCCGTGACAGCAGGTTCGGCGATCTGCACGCTCGCCCGCCCCTCACCGCGCAGCTCGATGACCGCGGCATTCAGCCGGGAACCGACAAGAGGGCTCAGCAGCGCGGCCTCGACCCGGTCGATCGTCTCGGCGTTCAGCCGTGAGGCCCGCTGACCGGAGACCTGCATCCGCTCCGGAAGCTCGCCGAGGGAGTCGCGCACCCAGCCGGGGATCTCGGCGTCGTTCGACACCGCCAGGCAGATCGCCAGAGACCAGCGGTCGACGAGCCGGCGCAGGGGAGCGGTGGCGTGCGCGTACGGCGCGGCGATGGCTGACTGTTCGGCATCCGCCGGAATCTCACCGTCGAAGGCGAGGTATCCCGCGCCACGGAACAGCGATGCCGCCGCTTCCAGCACGGGCAGGGTCATCGGGTCATTCCGATCCAGCCCGCGCAGATACTCGCCGTACCGACCGGTCGTCCAGGGGCGCCCGAGTGCCTTGGTCTGCCGACGGAACGCCTCGAAGGCTTCATCGCTCGGCTCGGGCATCGTCCGCAGCACGCCCACCTTCGCCTCGAGCATCAGCTCGGCCGCGGCCATCCCGGTCATCAGCGACAGCTGCGCGTTCCAGTCCTCCACGGGCAGCGGATGCCGTCGCTCGATGCCGTACGAGCCGTCCTCGTGCTGCACGACCTCCGCATCGGGCAGGTTGAGGCTCGCGCCGCCCCGCATCCGCTCCTGCTCCTGGCGCAGCACGCCGATCTCCCGCAGCAGCGCGAGGGGCCCGGGCTCGCCGCTGTCGGCCGTGACCTGCGCCGAGACGTAGTCGAGTTGTTCCCTCGAGCGCACGAGCGCGCGCTCGAGCCGGAACCGCTCCACCGCACCGGACTCGTCCAGCTCGAACGTCCACACCAGAGCAGGCCGATCCTCGCCGGGAAGGAGGGACGCGCGGTCCTCGCTGAGCACCCGCGGGTGCAACGGGATGCTGCCGTCGGCCGCGTACAGCGTCTGCCCTCGCTCGCGGGCTTCGAGATCGAGGTCACCGCCGGGCGCGACGAAACCGGGGACATCGGCGATCGCATAACGCACCACGAACCCGGCATCCCGCTTCTCGAGATGGAAAGCCTGGTCGAGGTCCCGGGCGCCCTCCGGGTCCAGCGTCACGAAGGGCAGGTCGCGCAGATCCAGATCGGTCTCGGCCGGCCGCACGGCCTCTGCCTCCGACAGCGCGGCCGACGAGAACTCCGTCGGCACGTCGAGAGACTCACGCAGCTCGGCGAGCGCGGCTGCCAGCTCGCTCTGAGCAGCGGACGGGGCGACGTGCGGTCGGCGCTGAAGCATGCTCCCAGCCTACGCAGGGCCGCCGACCCGAGCTCGACAGGACCCGTCCGGCCCGGTCAGTAGACTTGCCCCGTGGTCACTCGCCTTTCGAACTTCTTCCTCCGCACGCTCCGTGAAGACCCCGCAGACGCGGAGGTCACGAGCCACCGGCTCCTCGTCCGGGCCGGCTACATCCGCCGCACCGCCCCGGGCATCTTCACCTGGCTGCCGCTGGGGCTGCGTGTCAAGGCGAAGCTCGAGCAGATCATCCGCGACGAGATGGCTGCAGCCGGCGCCTTCGAGGTGCACTTCCCCGCACTCCTCCCGCGCGACCCGTACGAGCAGTCCGGGCGATGGGAGTCGTACGGCGATGGCATCTTCCGCCTGCAGGACCGCAAGGGCTCCGATTATCTGCTCGCCCCGACCCACGAGGAGATGTTCACCCTGCTGGTGAAGGACCTGTACTCCTCGTACAAGGACCTGCCGCTGACGATCTACCAGATCCAGGACAAGTACCGCGATGAGGCGCGCCCGCGCGCGGGGCTCCTGCGCGGCCGCGAGTTCACGATGAAGGACGCGTACTCCTTCGACGCCAGCGACGCGGGCCTGGAGACCAGCTATCAGGCGCAGCGTGACGCCTACGAGCGCATCTTCCAGCGTCTCGGCCTGGAGTACGTCATCGTCGCCGCCGACAACGGACTGATGGGCGGGGCCCGCAGCGAGGAGTTCCTGCACCCCACCCCGGTCGGCGAAGACACCTTCGTGCGCTCCGCCGGCGGCTACGCCGCGAACGTCGAGGCGTTCACCACGATCGCTCCCGACCCCGTCTCGTGGGACGACGCCCCGCCCGCCACGATCTTCGACTCGCCGGACACCCCCACCATCGGCACACTTGTCGCGCATTCCAACGAGGTGCTCGAGGGGGAGTACACCGCCGCCGACACCCTCAAGAACGTCGTCCTCGCCCTCACCCACCTCGACGGAACCCGTGAGGTCGTCGTCGTCGGCATCCCGGGCGATCGCGAGGTCGACGAGAAGCGCGCCGAGGTCGCCTTCGCCCCGGCGACCGTGGAGCACGCGACGGATGCCGACTTCGAGCGCCACCCGCTGCTGGTGCGCGGCTACATCGGGCCGTGGTCGGAGACCGGCCCGATCCTCGGCGAGGAGTCCGCGACGGGCATCCGCTATCTCGTCGACCCCCGCGTCGCCGACGGAACCCGTTGGATCACCGGCGCGAACATCGACCAGAAGCACGTGCACTCGGTGGTCGCCGGCCGCGACTTCATCGCAGACGGCACCGTCGAGATCGCGAACGTCCGCGCCGGCGACCCCGCCCCGGACGGATCCGGTCCGGTGGAGATCGCCCGCGGCATGGAGATCGGGCACGTGTTCCAGCTCGGGCGCTTCTTCGCCGAGACCCTGGGGCTGAAGGTGCTCGACGAGAACGGCAAGCTCGCCACCGTCACCATGGGTTCGTACGGCATCGGCGTGACCCGCATCCTCGCGATCCTCGCCGAGCTCAACAACGACGATAAGGGCCTGATCTGGCCGGCATCCGTCGCGCCGTTCGATGTGCACATCGTCGCAACGGGCAAGGACCAGACCGCCTTCGACCTGGCAGATCGCGTCTCGACCGAACTCGAAGGCGCAGGTCTTGACGTTCTCTACGACGACCGCCCGAAGGTGTCGCCCGGCGTGAAGTTCGGCGACGCTGAACTCGTCGGCGTGCCGCGGATCGTCATCGTCGGACGAGGCGCAGCCGACGGCCAGGTGGAGCTGTGGGATCGCCGCACGGGAGAGCGCGACACCGTCGCGGTCGAGGATGCCGTCGCGCGGTTGACCGCGCGCTGACCGCACGCCGCGTCAGGCGCGGTCGTCACGCCGGGGCGGTGCGCACAGCAGCACGCCCACGGCGCTGAGCACGCCGAGAACGGCATCCGGAATCCACGTGCCGAGCGCGGCCACATGCCACACGAAGAACAGTGGCAGCGCCCACAACGCCCACCACAGCGCCGGGGCGGTGTTCGTGCCCCACGTCACGGCGACGCCGAGCACAGCGGCCAGGCACCCGAACGACGCGATGAGGGTCACTGCGGACGGCTCGAACGGGTCATCGGCGAACGCGGTCGACAACGAGATGACCGCGCACAGGACGAACAGCAGGGTCAGCAGCCCCCGGCCCGACCGGATGCGCATGCGCACCCGGCGGTCGGCGGGGGACAGCAGAGCGGTGGTGGACATCACGGGCTCCCTTCGGATCGGTCGGCGACATGCCGATGCTGTGACGCTAAGCGGCCCGGACGCTGGACGGCCCTGCGGGCGACCGCACACCGAGGTGGGGCTGCCCGCATTTCTCGCTCCGGTGCGCCGTACCTTTCCCCGCCGGGCAGGCCGGCTGGCCATACTGGGCACGTGAGCATCAACGGCGGGCGGGTCCTGATGACGGTGGCGGCAGCCGCCGCGCTCGCCGCACTGCTGTACGCGGGCGCACGGGTGTCGGGCGTCGAATCGGCGCTTTTCGTTCCCGCGCTGTTCGTCGTCGCGGGGGTGCTGGGAGGACTCTGGCGCGCTGCCCCGTTCACCTGCCGGATGCTGGTCGCGATCGGCTCCTCACACCTGCTCGCGTTCGGCGCCTCAGCCGCGGCCCGCGGCAGCGCCGCGCTGGAAGGCGGGTGGCACCTGCTCTCGCAGCTGCTGTTCGTCGCCGGATTCGCCCTGTTCGTGGTGCTCGCAGCAGGGTATCCGGCCGGTCCCGTCCCGCGGCCGGCGTGGTGGGCGTTCCTCGGCTGCCTGCTTCCCGTGGTGGCAACGCTGTCGGCGCCGACACCAGCCGTGCTGGGCGACGGGAGCTTCCCACCGCTCGCACCGATCCTGCCGGCATGGCTGGCGTCAGCCTCGATCGGCGTGTTCCTCCTCCCGCTGCTGGCGGCGGTCGTCGCCGGGGTGCGGTTCGTCCGCGACGGTCGCGACATCCGCGGCCGGCTCACCCTGCCGCTGGCCGCGCTCGTCGCGGTCGGCGTGCTGCTCGCGCTCGGAGCTGTGGCGCCGGGCGGGTTCGCGACCGCGGCGTTTCTGCTCGCCGCCCCGCTGCTGCCGGTCAGCCTCATCGCGGGCAGCCGCCCCAGCAGTGCGCCGCCGGTCGCGGCGCCGCCGGAACCCGCCGACGCGGTGCTGGAGCGCCTCACACCCCGGGAGCGTGAGGTGCTCGCGCTGATGGCGCAGGGGCACGGCAATGGCGAGATCGGGCGGATGCTGCACATCTCGCTCTCGGCGGTGGAGAAGCACTCCACCGCGATCTTCACCAAGCTGGGCGTCAACCGCGACGACGGCACCCATCGTCGGGTCGCCGCGGTCGTGGCCTATCTGCGCGGCACGCGCTGACCGGATGCCAGGGCATGCGAGGCTGGAGGCATGACCGACGCATCCCTGCCCGAAAGCCTCCGCCAGGACATCGCGACCCTGCTCGACGACGCCGGCGTGCGTTCCGACCGCGGTCTCGTCGCGCGGATGCTGCACACCGGGCTCATGCTCGGCACCGAGCAGACCGACCGACTCGACCTGAAGATCGCGTCGTCGGCGCTGGCGGAGATGCGCGACGCGTTCCGGCTGTTCCGGCCCTTCCACGACGTGCCGAAGGTCACCGTCTTCGGATCGGCCCGCACCCGGCACGACGATCCGCTGTACCTGCAGGCGCGGGAGGTCGCCGCAGCGCTCGCCGAGGACGGCTGGATGGTCGTCACCGGCGCCGGCCCCGGCATCATGCAGGCCGCCGCCGAGGGGGCGGGAGCACAGATGTCGCTCGGCGTCTCCATCCGGCTGCCGTTCGAGGAGAAGGCGAACTCGATCGTCGCCGAGGACGCGCACGTCGTGTCGATGAAGTACTTCTTCACCCGCAAACTCATGCTGATGAAGGAGTCCAGCGGTTTCATCTGCCTGCCCGGCGGCTTCGGCACGCTGGACGAGATGTTCGAGCTGCTCACCCTGCAGCAGACCGGCAAAGCCGAGCCGATGCCGATCGTGCTGCTGGACGCCGACGGCGGTGGCTTCTGGGAGGGGCTGCAGCGCTTCGTGGAGGATCACCTGATCCCGGCCGGCGTCATCTCGCCCGACGACTTCGGACGGGTGCTCATCACCGACTCCGTCGAGCGCGCGGCGTCCGAGATCACCGGCTTCTGGCGGAACTATCACTCGCTGCGGTGGGTGGGGGATCAGCTGGTGCTGCGGCTGATGAACGAGCCGACGGATGCTGAGATCGACGCCCTCAACGAGCAGTTCGCCGACATGTGCGCGGAGGGTGGCATCACGCGCACCGAACCGCTCCCGGTCGAGAGCGCCGACGACGACGAGGTGGACCGGCCGCGGCTGATCCTCACCCTCAAGCAGCGCGCGGTCGGCTCGCTGCACAAGCTCATCCGGGCGATCAACCAGCTGTCGTCGGCGCCGTTGATCTCGTCGCCGCCGGAGAGTTAAAGTCGCGTTCACCGGGCGGTCACCGGGAAGGAGGAAGGTGCCTCCTGCCCACACCGCTTTGGAGGTACCGATGTCCCTGACCGACGATGTCCGCCGGCGCCTGCCCCTGCTGGCAGCCGAATCCGACCACGCCCGAGGCAAGCGCTCGCCGGTGACATGCGCGCTGAAGTGCGCGAACGCCTGCCTCGGCCCCGAGTGCAACACCTCCGCGAACGAGGATTTCCGCTCCATCGCCTCCGCCGTGTTCTCCCGGCGGTCCCTGCTCGGCATGGGCGTGGCCGGTGCGGTCGCGGCAGTCGTCGGCGCCGGACGCGAGCTTCCGACCTCGGCGCCGGTCGCGGCCGGTGCGAACGGTGCCGGTGCGTCCTTCGGGCGGCCCGGCACGGCCGGCCTCGAATTCCGGCCGATCGCGCCCGTGCCGGCGACCATCGACGCTTTCTCGGTACCGGCCGGGTACACCTGGAAGCCGCTCATCCGCTGGGGCGACCCGCTGTTCTCGCGCACACCGGCCTTCGACATCCATGCGCAGACCGCCGAGGCGCAGGCCGGGCAGTTCGGCTACAACAGCGACTATCTCGACATCCTGCCCGACCCGAGTGGCAAGACCGGTGTGCTGGTGAACAACCACGAGTACGTCAACCCGAACCTGATGTTCCCGGCTACGTCCGATGCCACCGAGCTGCGTCGCCGTGGTGACATCTACAAGGCGGCGCAGGGGATGTCGGTCGTCGAGATCCGTCGCGGCAAGGTCGGAGAGCCGTGGGAGTACGTCGTCGACGGGCGCCGCAACCGCCGGATCACCGTGGAGACGGTGTTCGAGCTGACCGGCCCGGCAGCGGGCACCGACCTGGTCAAGACCGCCGCCGACCCGGAGGGACGCTGGGTGCACGGCACCCTGGGCAACTGCGCCGGTGGTACGACGCCGTGGGGCACGGTGCTGTCGGGCGAGGAGAACTTCAACGGCTACTTCGCCTGGGCGGCCGAGACCCCGGGGCAGAAGCGCTACAGCGCCACCAGCACGACGGCGACGTCCACGGGGTGGGAGAAGTACGATCCCCGGTTCGACGCGCACGACCCCGACTACGTGAACGAGCCGAACCGCTTCGGCTACATCGTCGAGATCGACCCGCAGGATCCGACGTCCACCCCGCGCAAGCACACTGCGATGGGCCGTATGAAGCACGAGGGCGCCAACGTCCACGTCGCCGCGGACGGGCGTGTCGTGGCGTACATGGGCGACGACGAGCGCAACGACTACCTGTACAAGTTCGTGTCGAAGAACCGGATCTCCGGTTCGCGCAAGAAGAACCTCGGCCTGCTCAGCGAGGGTGATCTGTACGTGGCGAAGTTCCGCGGCAACTCGCCTGCAAGCGAGATCACCGGTTCAGGGGCGCTGCCCTCGGACGGTGCCTTCGATGGCACGGGGGAGTGGATCGCGCTCACCCGCGACGGCAGGAGCGCGGTGCCCGGGTTCAGCATCGAAGAGGTGCTCGTCCACACCCGGCTCGCGGCCGACGCCGTCGGAGCGACCAAGATGGACCGCCCCGAGGACGTCGAGCCGAACCCGAAGACCGGCAAGGTGTACGTCGCGCTCACCAACAACACCCGGCGCAGCACCGTCGACGAGGCCAACCCGGTCACCGGCAACCGCTACGGACACGTCCTCGAGCTCACCGAGACCGGCGGTCACTCCGGCACCACCTTCGGATGGAACGTCCTGCTGCTGTGCGGAGACCCCGCGTCGTTCGAGAACGCCTACTTCGCCGGGTTCCCCAAGGAGCTCGTCTCGCCGATCTCCTGCCCCGACAACGTCGCGTTCGACTCGGAGGGGAACCTGTGGATCTCCACCGACGGCGCGCCGAGCACGATCGGCCGCAACGACGGGCTGTTCAAGGTGCCCCTCGAGGGAGAGCAGCGCGGGCACGTGCAGCAGTTCCTCGCCGTGCCGCGAGACGCCGAGACGTGCGGACCGGTCATCCACGACCGGGAGGGGCTGGTGTTCGTCGCCGTGCAGCATCCGGGTGAGGACGGCGAGTTCGACGCCCCGCGCTCGCTGTTCCCCGACTACGGGTCGACCGCTCCGGGAGACGTGCCGAACGCTCCGCGTCCGTCCGTCGTGCAGGTGCACCGCGCCTGACGCATCCCGCCGCACCGCCCGCCACCCGCCTCGGGTCGGCGGGCGGTCGCGCCGGGGGCGCCGATCCGCGCGACCGCGGCCCCGGTTCGGCTATTCTGTACGGATGCCCGCGGGGAGTCTTCCGCGGTGAGATCTGAATAGGGAGGCCGTCATGGACATCGAACTGGGGCTGCTGCGCGGGATCGAGAAGGAGAAGGAGATCCCCTTCGACGAACTCGTCGCGATCATCGAGCAGGCCATCCTGACGGCGTACGGAAAGCACGTCTCCGCCGACGGCGCCGTCCCCGAGGGCGTGCGCGTCGAGCTGAACCGCAAGACCGGCCACGTGGCCGTCATGCAGCCGGTGCGCGACGACGAGGGCGCGATCATCGGCGAGGAGGAGACCAGCCCGGAGAACTTCGGGCGCATCGCGGCGTACGCGGCGAAGCAGGTCATCAGCCAGCGTCTGCGTGACCTTGCCGACGACGCCGTGCTCGGCGAGTTCCGTGGCAAGGAGGGCGACATCGTCGCCGGCGTCGTGCAGCAGGGGCCGAACCCGCGCATGATCCACGTCGACCTCGGCTCGGTCGAGGCCATCCTCCCGCCGGAGGAGCAGGTGCCGGGCGAGGAGTACACGCACGGCTCACGCCTGCGCGTGTACGTCACCAGTGTCTCCAAGGGCGCCAAGGGGCCGTCGATCACCGTGTCGCGCACGCACCCCGGGCTCGTGCGGAAGCTTTTCGCGCTCGAGGTTCCCGAGATCGCCGCCGGCCTCGTCGAGATCGTCTCGCTCGCCCGCGAAGCCGGACACCGCACGAAGATCGCGGTCAAGGCCAACGACCCGTCGGTGAACGCCAAGGGCTCGTGCATCGGCGAGATGGGCCGCCGCGTGCGCGCCGTCACCGAGGAGCTGGCGGGCGAGAAGATCGACATCGTCGACCACCACCCCGATCTCGCGACGTTCGTCGCCAACGCGCTGTCACCGGCGAAGGTCACCTCGTCCTTCGTGCTCGACGCCGGAACCAAGGCGGTGCGCGCGCTCGTCCCCGACTACCAGCTCTCGCTCGCCATCGGCAAGGAGGGGCAGAACGCCCGCCTGGCGGCGAAGCTCACCGGCGCCAAGATCGACATCCAGCCCGACAGCGTGATGGACTGACATCGGTCGTTGAGGCGACCGCTCAGCCACGAGGTGTAGGATGGACGCTGTACGAACGTGTGTCGGTTGCCGCGGTCGTGCCTCTCGGGCCGCTCTGATCAGAGTGGTGGTTCAGGATGGTGAGCTCGTCTTCGACGAGCGAGCGGTTCTCCCCGGGAGGGGCGCATGGCTGCATCCGACATCCGAATGTCTGGATGCCGCACTGCGGCGACGGGCTTTCGCACGAACACTCCGTGTATCCCCCGACCTTCCTTTTCCGGAGGCGGAGGATCCGCAGATCATCGAGAAACGGCTGAACGGCTATGGAAACAAAGTGAACGGCTCGAAATGAGACCCGTCCGCGACTAATGGTCTGCCCTGTCTGGGCCGACCGACCCAGACAGGAGAATTGTGGCTGCCAAACCACGTGTGCACGAGATCGCCGCTGAACTCGGCGTCGACAGCAAGTTCGCACTCGCGAAGCTCAAGGAGCTCGGCGAGTTCGTGAAGAGCCCGTCATCGACGGTGGAGCCTCCAGTGGCGCGCAAGCTGCGCGCCGCAATCGAGGCCGACCCGGCGGCGAAGCCCGCCGCCAAGACCGAGGCGAAGCCCTCGGCGAAGACATCCGGAGCGGCGAAGCCCGCTCCCGGTCCCAAGCCCGGGCCTGCCAAGCCCGCGCCTGCCCCGCAGGCCAAGGCCGAAGCGCC
>JAPSIX010000254.1 GCA_031178475.1 Microbacterium sp.
AGGTCGCCACCGGAGCGAGGTCGGGCTCGCGCGTCACGCACGCCTCGACCGCGATCGGGCAGCGCGGTGCGAACGGGCAGGCGTCGGGCAGGTCGATCAGCAGCGGCGGGTTTCCCTTGATGGGGATCAGGGGCTGCTTCTCCGACTTGTCGACGCGGGGGATGGCTCCGAGCAGTCCGATCGAGTACGGCATCCGGGTGCGGTGGAACAGCTCGTGCGCCGGCGCGTGCTCGACCGGCTTCCCGGCGTACATCACCATCACGTCGTCGGCCGTGCGGGCGACGACGCCCATGTCGTGGGTGATCATGATCACCGCGGCGCCGGTCTCGGTCTGCGCCTTCTCGATCAGGTCGAGGATCTGCGCCTGGATGGTGACATCCAGCGCGGTCGTCGGCTCGTCGCAGATGATGAGCTTCGGATTGTTCGCCATCGCGATGGCGATGACGACGCGCTGGCGCATGCCGCCGGAGAACTCGTGCGGGAACGACTTCATCCGCTTCTTGGGGTTCGGGATGCCGACCAGCGTCAGCAGCTCCACGGCGCGCTCCCACGACTCGCTTTGCGAGAGGCTGCGGTGCGCGGTGAGCGCCTCGACGAGCTGGTCGCCGACCGTGAACACCGGCGTCAGCGAGGTCAGCGGGTCCTGGAAGACCATCGCCATGCCGTTGCCGCGGATCACGGACATCTGCTTGTCGCTCTTGCCCAGCAGCTCCTGACCATCGAAGACGATCGACCCGCTCACCTTGGCGTTGTCGTCGAGAAGGCCCATGATCGCGAGGGATGTCACGGACTTGCCCGATCCGGACTCGCCGACGATGCCGAGCGTCTGGCCCGACTCCAGGTCGAAGGAGACGCCGCGGACGGCGTCGACGCGGCCGGCCTCGGAGGGGAAACTGACCGACAGGTCGCGGACGGAGAGTACGGTGCTCATGCGCGGCCTCCTGCTGCCGAGGTGGGATCGAGGGCGTCGCGCAGGCCGTCGGCGACGAGCGCCATCGACACGGTCAGCATCGTGAGGGCCAGCGCGGGGAAGTAGAACAGCCAGGGCGCGCTGGTGATGCTCGCGGAGCCCTCGCCGATCAGCGAGCCCAGCGAGACGTCGGGGATCTTCACGCCGAAGCCGATGAACGACAGACCGGTCTCGGTCATCACCGCACCGACGACGCCGAGGGTGAAGTTGATGACCAGGAGTGAGCCGACGTTCGGCAGCAGGTGCCGCAGCACGATCTTCATTCCGGGTACGCCCATGTAGCGGGCGGCGTGCACGTACTCGCGCTCACGCAGCGAGAGCGCCATGGTCCAGATGACGCGGGCCGGGAAGAACCAGCCCACGACGAAGATCATCACGAGCGCGATGACGCGCCAGTCGCCGCCGGCGTCGTTGGAGATGATCGCGAGGATGAGGAAGTTCGGCACGACCATCATGAAGTGGATGACGAGCAGGATGATCCGCTCGGTCCATCCGCCGAAGTAGGCGGCCGCTGTGCCGATGACGGCGGACAGGACGGTGACGCCCACCGAGACGGTCACCGCGATCATGAGGGAGCGCTGCAGGCCGACCGCGGTCTGGACGAAGGTGTCGTTGCCCGACGCGTTCGTTCCGAACCAGTGCTCGCCCGAGGGGCTGGTGCTGAGGTTCAGGAAGTCCATGTCGCCGATCGTGTACGGCGACACCAGCGGCACGATCACCGAGAACAGCACCAGCACGATGAAGATGATGATGCCGCCGACGGCGGGCTTGTTGCGCATGAAGCGGCGCGTGTAGAGCGCCCACTTCGACAGCGGCTGACTGGCTGTGCGGGCGGCGGCCGTGTCGGGTCCGACGGGAGGCTGGACGTCGGGTTCGATCATGTCGGTGGTCATATCAGCTCACCCTCACTCGCGGGTCCAGGACGACGACGGCGATGTCGGCGAGCACGGCGCCGATGGCGGTGAGCACCGCGCCGAACGCGGCCACCGCGACGACGCCGTGAACGTCGTTGGTGTTGATCGTCGTGAGGAAGTAGCGGCCCATGCCCTGCCAGGCGAAGATCGTCTCGGTGAGGATCGCGCCGGTGAACACCGTCGGAATCGTGAACGCCACCTGCGTGGCCACCGGGATCAGCGAGGTGCGCAGAGCGTGCTTGCGGATCGCCTGCTGCTTCGTCAGGCCCTTCGCACGAGCTGTTCGCACGTAGTCGGCCTTGATGTTGTCGAGCAGCAGCGACCGCTGCAGGAAGTGCATGCCGGCGTAGCCGGTGATGACGAGGGCGATCGTCGGCAGGATCAGATGCTGCAGCGCGTCTATCAGCACGGGGAAGAAGCCCGTCACCCCGGCGGAAGAGGAGCCGGTGACGTAGAAGACGCGAGTGCCGACCCAGTCGTTGAAGTTGATCGCCAGGATCACGACCGCGAGCGCGGCCACGATGATGTTGATGTTCATCGTGATGATCGACGTGGCCTGTGCGATGCGGTCGGCGAGCTGGTACTGCCGAGACGCCGTGTAGACACCCAGCG